>CAZQIJ010000020.1:18847-23906 GCA_964592955.1 uncultured Anaerolineaceae bacterium | reverse complement strand
GTGTACAGGATCGAGGCTGCCGGTTCGTCCGCAGCCTCGCTTCCGTATAAATCATAGTGAAAACAAAAAGACCGCGCCTGGCAGCCAGGCGCGGTCTTTTGCTGGTTCGGGTGATGTGCGCGTTACTCGTCGAACGCGGGCGCATCGTCACTGCTCGCGCTGTCTGCCGAGCCAGACCCCCCCAGGACTGTGGGAAGCGCATTGCTCGCGCGGATCTGGTCTTCGATTTCGTCTGCAACTGCGGGATTTTCGCGCAGAAACTGCTTGGCGTTTTCCCGGCCCTGCCCCAGCAGCCCGTCGTTATAGCGGAAGAACGCACCGCGCTTCTCGATAATACCCAGGTCAACGCCCAGATCAACGATTTCGCCGGTCTTGCTGATGCCGTTCTCATAGAACATGATGTCGAATTCTGCTTCACGGAAAGGGGCGGATACCTTGTTTTTGGTGACGCGCACTTTGGTGCGGTTGCCGATGGTATCGCCGCCCTGCTTGATGGCCTGTACGCGGCGGATATCCAGGCGCAAAGACGCATAGAACTTGAGGGCACGTCCGCCCGGCTGCGTTTCAGGACTTCCATACATCACGCCCACTTTTTCACGGATCTGGTTCGTGAAAATGACCGAGACGTTGGACTGCTTGATTGCGCCGTTGAGTTTACGCAGCGCCTGGCTCATCAGACGCGCCTGCAGGCCAACATGGCTGTCGCCCATCTCGCCTTCAATTTCCGCGCGCGGTACCAGCGCCGCCACACTGTCGATGACGACGACGTCGAGCGCGCCGGAACGCACCAGCGACTCGGTGATTTCGAGTGCCTGCTCGCCGGTATCTGGCTGAGAAATGTACAGCGTATCGAGGTTGACACCGACGCGCTCGGCATAAACCGGATCCAGCGCGTGTTCCATATCGATGAACGCTGCCAGCCCGCCACGCTTCTGTGCCTCGGCAATGATGTGCAGACACAAGGTCGTTTTACCGGAGGATTCAGGCCCATAGATCTCTGTGATGCGGCCACGGGGAACGCCGCCCACGCCAATCGCAATATCGACGGTGAGCGAACCGCTGGGGATAGAATCAACAACCATGTGGGCCGCTTCACCCAGGCGCATGATCGTCCCATCGCCGTAGCGCTTGGTGATATCCGTGACTGCCGCCTCAAGCGCTTTCATACGCGCTTCATCGACATTCCCGGTCTTAGCTGTCTCTTTCGCGGCGAATAAACCGTCGTCTTCCGGCTTTGCTTTTCTTCTTGCCATGGGGTTTCCCGTTCTTTCGGCTTGAGGTATTGTCTTGACTGTAGTTTAATCGGAATCATTTAATGACACAATGATAGCACCTTTGTTCTAATTCCGCAAGATGGAGTCCGGTTAGAATCTGTCTGATTTCAAGTGGATTACCGAATGTCGTGAAAGGCTGAAACTGAATGAAAATTTATACCCGCACTGGGGATGATGGGACGACCAGCCTGTTTGCAGGGGGGCGTGTTTCGAAAGCGGCGCTGCGCGTGGAGGCCTATGGCACGGTGGACGAGTTGAATTCCGTGCTGGGGATGGTGCGCGCCCTGGGGCCGAGCGCGCAAACTGCGGCCTGGGTGGAGCAGGTACAGAATCACCTGTTTCACCTGGGGGCCGATCTGGCAACGCCGCTGGATGCCAAAGCGGAATGGGTCGTGCGTGTGGACGCGGAACAGATCGCATGGCTGGAGGCGCAGATTGACCAGATGACCGAAGACCTACCGCAACTGCGCCAGTTCATTCTGCCCGGTGGATCACCCGCCGCCGCACAAATTCACATCGCGCGAACGGTGTGCCGCCGTGCGGAACGGCTGACCGTCGCGCTCAGCGAGCACGAATCACTGGGTGATCATGTGCTGAAGTACCTGAACCGCCTCTCGGACTGGTTGTTTACGCTGGCGCGGTGGGAGAACCGCCAGGCGGGGATTTCTGAGGAAACCTGGTCTGTGCGCTAGGGTGCGCCCGGCAGAGCATCGTCATGTTTCAAGCGCAAACAAAGGCGATGCTCCGCACAACTGACTTACTCGCCCAACAACAGGATGAGAATGGCGGGGTGCAGGCTGGCAACGTTTCGCCTGCATGCTGGGCAGCGTAGCCCGTACTGCAACAGAACGAAAATGGCGGGGTGCAGCGGGCTTATCTCTCTGCCGCACAGGGGCAGCGCCCCTACAGCCTTGCAGATTAATCCTGTTTCTGTACTGAACGAACACTGCTGCCGGGGCGTGTCGTGCTCCGGCAGCGGCTGTTACTCCAGGCGTCCCCATGTGGGGTATGGGCCGGTGGGCACAGCCTGCGCATTCTCAACATACACCAGGCGCAGCCCGCCAATGCCGCTTGACCAGACAAAATCTGCGACCGCATCGTCGCTGCGTGTGTCCACTACGGCCAGCCCTGTGCCACCGCTCTCAGGTGTATACAGCCCAATATAGCCTTCGCGCGTGCCGCTGATGCCGGAAAGCATGCCCAGCAGTTCGCTGCTCACGGTACCGTCGCGGTTCACTGTGGCAAACACGAACTCGCGGGTGTCGGCATCATACGATTTCACGAGCACACGTTCGCCGTTCTGAATAAAGTAGACATGTTCAATAGAAGTGTCTGCACTGGTGTAGAACGTAAACCGTTCGCCCCCGCTAAACACATCCACCGTATTGGCGTGGTACGCTGCGCCTTGCGGGTCTTCTGCCCCTGGCAGATCTGCAGCGAATGCCGGAATGATCACCTCGCCCGTGGTGGGCAGCAGCGCGGCACCAACCGCCGTAAAGACCGTATTTTCGCTCAGTTCACCAGTGCCGATGTTCCAGCGGAACGCCGGGCTGACCACCTGGTTTTCTGCCCCTGCGCCTACCGCTGTAAAGAAGACCGATTCACCGTCATAGCGCTGAATAACCGGAATGGTGCGCGCGCCTATCGCCTCCACCTGATGTGAGGCAACCTGCGCCATCACCGATGCCGTCCCGTAATTGATGACGAGCATCTCCCAGTGATCGGCATAATTCAGCCCCACCGCAACCTGCATATTGCCTTCATCGAAGGCCGCCTGTTTGGGGGCATAGCCAAATGAGGTTGTTTCGACATCCGACAGATCGTAGGAGAACAGAATCGACTCCACCTGCGGATCGTAAATAAACAACTGTACATTGGGGCGGTCTGCCGTAGAGTCATACACGGTATACATAACATACCTGCCGCTGGGCGATACCAGGATGTCTGCACCATAAGCATTGAATGCCTGCGTCAGCGGCAGCCCCACTGCGCCAACCAGTTCGCCCGCCGCATTAACGCGCAGTATGCTGCCATCTGCGGAATTGTATAGCCAGGCCGTCCAGCCAGGCTGCGCCACCAGCGGCGCAAGCCCCACCAACAGCCCAAGAACCGCTAAAATTCGCTTGAACACTTTTGTCTCCTCATGGTCGCTTTAAGGCCGCAATGATGCAGCGCAGCCTCCCTATAGCGTACACCAGAGCAGGCGATCTGTTCAGTGGCGATTGCCCTACGCATGCTGGTACTGCTGCAGTTCGTCCATGAGTGCGTGGAACTCGTGAATGTAGAGCTGCTGCTTGGCATCGCTGACGGCAACCGGCGGGTTGGGGTGAACTTCCACCATCAGGCCATCTGCCCCACTCGCTTTCGCCACGCGCGCCAGCGGGAGCGCGATATCGCGGCGGCCAGCGGAGTGTGAAATATCGACGATCACCGGCAGATGCGTTTCGAGCTTGAGCACCGCCACCCCACCCACATCGAGCGTGGCGCGCGTCCAGCGCTCGAAGGTGCGAATGCCGCGCTCCATCAGGATCACGTTGGGGTTACCGCTGCTCACGATATATTCTGCCGAATACAGCAGTTCTTCCAGGGTTGCGCCAAAGCTGCGCTTGAGGATCACGGGCTTGGACTGCTGGCCAACCGCCTTTAACAGGAAGCTGTTCTGCATGTTGCGTGCCCCCACCCAGAAGATATCGACGTAATCCATCATCATCTGTAGTTGGCTCTTGTCCATAATTTCAGTCGTGACGAACATGTTGTATTTGTCCGCCACCTGGCGCGCAATCTTCAGCCCCTCTTCGCCCAAACCCTGAAAATCGTAGGGGGAGGTGCGCGGTTTATAAGCCATCCCGCGCAGAATGCGCACACCGCGTTGGGCCAACGCAGCCGCGGTTTCGTCCATCTGCGCCATGCTTTCGACCGCGCACGGGCCAGAAATAACCACAAATTCGCTGTTGCCGATCTGGTATCCATCTGGCATGGTGACGATTGTCTTCTCGTCTGAAGTTTTGCGCTGAACCAGGATTTTCGCTTTTGCCTGGCTTTCTTCCAGCGCCATCGATGCTCGGAAGATTTCGCGTAACAGCGCTTTGATGGTTTCATTGCTGAACGGCCCGGTATTGGCCAGCTCAAGAGCCTGAAGCATGGATGCCTCACGCGCGGGATCGTAGAACGAACTGCCGATGCGCGCCTGCTCCTTTCCAATATCAGCAGCAACACGCGCACGCTGGTTAAGCAGCTCAAGGAGCAGCAGGTTAATTTTGTCAATTTCCGCACGCAGTTCGGAAATACGGCTCTCTGGCATAAGGATGGACCTCGTAAAGGATTACAGACCGGGACGAGTGCCCATTATACGCGGCGTTAGATGCGGAATCCAAGCAGTGGCGATAGGTATTCCGTACACAAATGCGGGGCTTGTGTTTGTGCGGTTTTTCCAGGTTCTGCTGGCGGGCAGCGGCTGCCTAAGCCAGCAGAACGCGGCACCTGTGCAGCTTCATGCCTCAGGCATCACAAACCACAGGATGACGTAGAGCAGGAGGCCAGGGCCGCCCAACAGCGCCAGCAGAACGAAAATCACGCGAATAATCGTCGGGTCGATGTTCATGTACTCTGCGATACCGGCACAGATCCCGGCAATTTTGCGGTCGGTGGTCGATTTAACGAGGCGTTTGTCCATGAGTGTGCATCCTTATCTGTTTGGCTCACTGCGTTTACTGATGTCATTATCCTTATACGCAGACGCGCTGCAAAAAGATGCACACAACCCGCGCCATCAACCCGCCGGGGAT
>CAZQIJ010000020.1:0-18747 GCA_964592955.1 uncultured Anaerolineaceae bacterium | reverse complement strand
GGCCAACATCGTCAGATGGCCAACATCGTCAGATGGCCAACATCGTCAGATGGCCAACATCGTCAGATGGCCGTATCCCCGGCGCAGGATCCCGTTACTGCGCGACGCCCCACAGGCGAATGGAACCGTCGTCGCTGGCCGAAATCAGCACGTCACCGTCAGGCGAGAAAGCCAGGCTGCCTACCGTACCGGTGTGTCCGCCAAGCGACACGAGCACGCGCACGTTGGCCGGGTCGCTGATGTCCCAGAGGCGGATGGTATTGTCAACGATTTCGGCCTCCGGGTCGCCTCCTGCTGTCGCCAGAATATTACCGTCAGGATGGAAAGCAACTGCCAGCCCCGCATTGTTGGTTTCGGGGAAGAGCGTTAGGAAGGCTTCGCCCAACGCGGTCTGGTCCCGGTCAGTGTTCCAGAGGTGAATGGCGCTGTCTGTGCCGGAAGACGCCAGCAGCGTACCCTCGGTGTTAAAGGACAGGTCGCGCACCGCGCCATCGTGCGCGGTCAGCGTCGCCAGTGCCTCGGCGCTGACCGCCACTGAATCTGCGTCGGCCTGGGTCGTCAGTTCAAACAGCCGCACGGATCCATCTGCCCCGCCCACCGCCAGCAGGATCGCGGACTGCTCTGGATTGTCTGCACGGGAGGCTGTGGCGAAAGCGACAGCGGTAACGGCGGTCTCGGTCGGCAGCGACTGCAGCATCTCGCCTGTGCGTGTGCTCCACAGGGTAAGGCTGAATGTTGACGAGTCGCCCTCTTCGAAATCCCCAGCGCCTGCCGCGATGAGATTGCCGTCTGGGCTGATGACCAGGCTGTTGACGGTAGCTGCGCTGTCCTCCGTATTCATGACGATGACATCAAGCCCTTCAGGGACGATGGGGAAGTACGCGATGCGCCCATTCGCGCCGCCAGTTGCCAGATACGTGACGCCGTCCACCTCTACCGTATCGAAAGATGTGACCGGTGCTTCGGTTTCAAAGCGTGTGGGAGGCGCAGCAGTATCTTCAGCGCTGAACACCAGCACACCGCCTGCTTCACGGCTGCTGGCCGCGATGATCACAGAACCGTCTGCCGACCAGTCTGCCAGTGCGGTTACACCCTCTTCGGTGTTAAGCTGTGCCACCTGTACAACGCTGGAAGCATTTTCCAGGGTGATGCCGCCGGTGGTGCCGCTCGGAGTGGTTTCTGCGGTCGCCTCTGCGGTGGCCTCTGTGTCGATCTGCGCGGTTTCTGAGGTTTCACACAGGAACAGGTTGTTACCGTCGCTGCTGGCGCGATAGTCGTAGGTGGTACCGCCCGCTGTAAAACGGATGATATAGCCGCGTGTGACGGCCTGTGTGTAGAGCTGCCCTTCCTGAGGGCAGCCCAGGCTGCCATCGTTGAAGGCTTCTTCCTGCCACGTCCAGTTGATGTTGCTCAGGTCGAAATTGCCACCGGTCTGCTGATTGAGGTCGTTGAGTGCAGCAACCACGATGGAAGGCGCATCCCCCAGACCGGGTACGGGAGTGCCGGTCGGTTCCGGGGTCGCATCCTGGGCGCTGAGGCCAGAGGCCACCAGTGCCAGCACCATCAGGGTCAGGAATGATCTTAAACGCATATCACTGCTCCTTCGCTCAAAAGCGTATCAGGAGCCAGTTTAGCAGTTATGTCAACTGTTATGATGAACAGTGTGTGATTTGCCGATGAGCGCTGAGCTGCGGCGGGCGACCCTGAAGCGACGACTTCCCTACAGACGGCGCGCGCCGATAACCAGCCAGAGGCCGCGAATGAACGACAGGATACCTGCCACCAGCATCACCCCAAAAACCGCGATCACTTCGTCCACAAACTGCCCTGGTTCTTCTGCCACCTGCGCAGTCTGCGAAACGCCTGCACTGATGAGCGCCACACCCAACACGAACAAGGCAATCCCCACCAGAATATTCCAGAGTCCCGCGCTGACCGCAATCCTGCGGCGTTCTGGCGACGGTTGGTGCGCTTCGTGGCTTGCCCTCTGGCTGATGGCGGCTGCGATCAGCAGGTCGGCGTCCTGCGCACTGTACCCCTGGTTAATCAGGGCCGCGCGGACGTCATCGCCTGTAAGCCCGGCGTCGAGCCACTGCAGGACCTTCTCTTCCTGTGGGGGCCGTGTCTGTTTTGCTTCCATAGCCAAAGGACGCGCCCTCTCGCGCCCACTCCTTCCAGGGGTTAGATAGGTTCAGTTAACCGTACAGGCTGCGGCGCATTGCAGCAGGCACAAACGTCAACAGACCCTAGTATTTCTTGACCAGCGACCGGTAAACGGCAGGTTGGCGCGTTTGGATGAACTGGTATTCCTCGCGGAACTTCCGCACCTCATCAAGATCAATACGGGCGACCGTGAAACCTTCCAGCGGTGCGCCGCTTTCCGGATCAGTTTCTTCGGCCAGCGAGGCGTAGATCTGCCCGCGCGGGCCGACAATCATACTTTCGCCACCGAAGTTCAGGGTCACGTCTTCGCCAATACGGTTGGAGGCCACCATGAACACTGCATTTTCGTAGGCGCGCGACCGTACATACGTCTTCCACTCATCAATGTTGGAGGCTTCCCAGTTCGCCATACACAGGATCATTTCTGCGCCGTCCAGCACCAGGCTGCGCGCCACTTCCGGGAAGGCCAGATCGTAGCCAATCATCAGGCCGATATTGCCGATTTCAGTTTCGGCAATGGGCAGCTTAAACCCTTCACGGAAGGCCATGCGCTCTTCACCGCGCAGATGAATCTTGTTGTACACCTCGACCAGTTCGCCTTCTGGCCCCACCAGCACGGCAGAGTTATACAGCACGCTTTCAACCTTCTCTTTGGTCACGATGCCGAACGCGATGTAAATACCGTATTCGTTGGCGCGCTGTGCCATCAGGTTAATCGTGGGGCCGGGGATACGCTGCGCCACTTCGGTGAAGCGCACGCCCAGTTCATAGCCACTGGTGATAAGCTCCGGGAAGACAATGAGATCGACACGCTGCTGCGAAGCGATGGTCGAGATCATTTCAGACATCTTAATCAGATTCTCTTCGGGTTCGCCAAGTCGCGGTTTCATTTGAACGACGGCGACAGTAACTTCACGCATTTGTCTTTCCTCAATCTGGGGTCGCGCAATTTATCTGCTTCTTCAAGTTTCTATTGTAATCGCAGAACGGATTTTTCACGACTCCGAAAATGCGGCGGCGCTGGTCCCCTGTGCCAGGCGTTTGCAGGCAGACCTCTGGAACCAAATCGCAGCGCCATCTGTCATATCCTTTCGCAGAGTAACGCTTGAAAAACCGCCGGACTCTCGCTATCGTTGCACACGCAAACCGAAGGGTTGGAAGTTGAGCACTATCACATTGGCCGAGGCTGCAGAACGCCGAGAGGCACTGCGTTCTGCGGGCAAAACACTGGTCTTTACCAACGGGCATTTTGATCTGCTGCATGTGGGACATCTGGATTACCTGGAAAAGGCGCGGGCGCTGGGCGACGCGCTCTTTATAGGCCTGAACGGTGATGCTTCAACCGCCCGGCTTAAGGGACAAGGCCGCCCCATCGTCCCTGCGGTGGAGCGTGCCCGCCTGCTGGCAGCGCTGCGCCCGGTGGATGCCGTGCTGATCTTTGAAGATGCGACCGCCGACGCGCTGATTGCGGCGCTGCGCCCGGATGTTTACGTTAAGGGTGGCGATTACCAGGATAAACCGCTGCCAGAACGCGCACTGGTGGAGTCTTATGGCGGCAGCGTTACCCTCATCGATTACCTCCCGGATCACAGCACCTCGGCGCTGATTGCGCGCATCAAACAGCGATGACCACCATTGACCCAGTGCTCGAACGTGAAGAACTGGAAACACAGTCCCGGACCAACGAAGGCGTAGCCCGCGCGACCGGGGTAATGGCATTAGGGAACATCCTCAGCCGTGTGCTGGGCCTGGCGCGCGAAATCGTGTTCACCAACCTGTTTGGGGCGTCGCGCGCCATGGACGCGCTGAACGTCGCGCTGATTATTCCGACCGCGCTTTACGATCTGCTGATCGCCGGGCATGTGAACAGTGCCATCGTTCCGGTGCTCAGTGAAGTGGCCGCGCTGCGTGGTCGCTTTGAAATGTGGCGCTTGGTCTCGGTGCTGCTCAGCATCATCACGGCAGGCATTTCGCTGCTGATCGTGGTTCTGATGGTGTTTGCGCCGCAGGTTATGAGCATCATCAGCGGTTCAGACGCGGCGACGCTGGAGCTGGCAACGATGCTGTTCCGGCTAACCGGACCGGGACTGCTGTTCATGAGCCTGTTTGCGGTGGTCAGCGGGGCACTGTATGCGCTGCGCACGTTTACCTGGCCGGCGCTGGCTGGGGCAGTCTTCAACGGTGTCATGGTGCTGGTGACGATCCTGTTTGTGCCGCCGCTTACGCTCGTCCCCACACTGACAATCACCGGCGTGACCTGGTCGCTGGAACGTCCACGCGAAGCCATTATCGTAGCCGCAGTCGGGTGGCTGGTGGGCGGTGTGGCGCAGTTGGCGCTGCAATTCATCGGGCTGCGCGGCGCGAAGCTGCGCTTCACCCTGAATTGGCGGCACAGCGGGGTGCGGCGCATCGTGATGCTGTATGTGCCGATTATGGCATCCCTGGTGATGGATACGCTGATCATACGGCCATTCAGCTATAATTTGGCCATTCAGTCCGGCGTAGGTGGCACCAGCTACATGAAGTGGGCAACCACGCTCATCCAGTTCCCGCAGGGCCTGGTGGCCACAGCCATCAGCATCGCCATTCTGCCCACACTCGCCCGCCAGGCCGCACTCATCGCGCAGGGGCCAGAAGCCGCACTGCAAAGCCAGGCCGCATTTAAGGATACGCTCGGGCTGGGGCTGCGCCTGGCAACGACGCTCATCCTTCCGGCCACCATTGGATTATTTGTGCTGGCCACGCCCATTATCGTACTGTTGTTTGAACACGGCGCGTTTACGAGCACCGCGACGATCATGACGGCGCAAGCCCTTCGTTTTTACCTGATTGGACTGCCGTTCGCCGCGCTGGATCTGCTGCTGGTTTACGCGTTCTACGCCCGGCAGGATACGCTTACGCCCGCGCTTGTGGGGGTGTTCAGCCTGGCCGTCTACATGGTCATCGCCCTTCTGCTTCAGGCACAGTTCGGGCTGTTCAGCCTGATGATCGCGGACAGCCTCAAACACATCACCCACGCGACAATTTCGGCCTACCTGCTGCACCGGCGTCTGAACGGGTTAGGAGGGCAGCGGCTGCTGCTGACCTTCCTGAAGACGCTGCTGGCTTCAGGCGTAATGGGTGCGGTGGTGGTGGTGGGTGAACCTGTGTTAGCTGCGCTGATCGGCCAGGGTGGTCTGCTGCGCGAGCTGCTGCTGGTGGTGGTGAGCGGGGGCCTGGCGGCAGCAGTCTTTCTGGGTATCGCGGTTGCGCTGAATATCGAAGAACTCCGCTGGCTGTTCGCCCTGCTGATGCGGCGTTTGCGCAGGTCTGCGTAGCGTGTGGCTGCAGCCACCAAACCCGCGCGAACATGAGTGAAAGATTAACCCGCATTAGAAGTGCGGTAATAACCCGGCACAGCAGCGCGCGTTTTTGAACCGCTGTATGGTATACTGCCCATACATGAAGGTAAAAACGCGGTAGACCATGTCAAGATTTGCTGCCAACCTGATGCTTTTCATAGCCCCAATGCTCAGTCTTCTGCTGCTAACCTCCTGTCAGACAGAGATCGCGTCAGCGGGTGTCTCACTTTCCTCTAATGTTGCGAATGAGCCTACTAATCAGGCGCTCATGTTAGCAACGCTGCCTTCTGCGGCGCAGCCTGCAGTCACGTTGTACGAAAATCAGGTGCGCTTCCAGAATGACAGCGTTCAACTGCTGATCGCCAAACCTGCAGGTTGGGAAACGTTTTCGACCGAATACGGCGTGGTGATTGCAGAAAAGTTCGGATCTCTGGCAACAGAAGGCGAGCTTGAAGGTCTGATGGCGTACACCTTCGTGACACCGCTGACCGACTTCACGCTGCCCACTTCTGGCAATGAGAACAACATCACGGAAGTCATCTTTCGGCAGATTGTGGCAAATCCCGAATACATCCGTAATGCTGCTATTGCCGGGCCGTTTGGTTTTGAGTGGGATGGGAACGACGCAGCATACTATCTGCTTAACGATGGTGACGGCAACGTCACGATGGTGCTCGGCGTCTCTCTTACAGAGCTTACCCTGCTGCTCACCAGCAGCATCAGCGCCCCTGAAGAACACAGCGAACGCATTCGCGCAGCGCTCCCCGAACTGCTGTCAGGGCTCCAGATCAATGACCTGACGTTCAGCGACACGCCGCTGCTGTCTATTCCGAGTTCGCTGGCGTTCCCGGCTCTGGGGCAGTAACTTCGTCTGAAGCAGGTGCAGTAACCTCACGCTCGGTCGCCATTATGGCCGCAGCGTGGATGTTTCGCTGTCCCGTGTGTGCCGTGTTTTGCCCCATAACACGGTTTATCAGCACCACGATTCCCGCCAGCATCACACCAACTGCCACCAGAAAGCGGAAGATGCTGTCTTGCCACAAGCGGCTTAACCGCATGGACGTATCGTTTACCGGCGCATTCATATCGGCGATGTACAGATGAGGCTGCGGGGTGGGGGTGAGGGCAGCCGTCGCTTCAGGCGCGATCACCGCAGTGGCTTCTGGGAGCGGTGGCGTCTGCGCGCTTCGCGTTCCGCCTACACCCGTCCATCCTGCAAGCACGGCCAGCACAACCCCCATGACGCCAACATGCCTCAGTAACTTCGCTGTTTCCGTTGTCACGCTGCCGCCTTCCAGTGATTCTGACGCTGCCGCGATCCTGCTGTTCCTGTTCGCAGCGATTATAGCGGGACTTGCAGCGCCCACACAGGTTCTTATGCGCTTCTCAGTGAGATGTGGCACTATGGCAGTGCGTTAATCAATCAGGATAACAGATCCGTATGCCGAACCGACTTCAGCATGAAACCAGTCCATACCTGCTTCAGCACCAGAATAACCCGGTGGATTGGTATCCCTGGGGCGATGAAGCGTTCCAGAAGGCACGCGACGAAGATAAACCTGTGATGCTCAGCGTTGGCTACAGCGCGTGCCACTGGTGCCACGTCATGGAGCACGAAAGCTTTGAAGATCCGCTCATCGCACAGGTGATGAACACGCATTTCGTCAACATCAAGGTTGATCGCGAGGAACGCCCGGATGTGGATGATATCTATATGCAGGCGGTGCAGGCCATGACCGGGCGTGGCGGTTGGCCCATGACCGTTTTCCTGCTGCCGGATGGCCGCCCGTTCTATGGAGGCACCTACTACCCGTCTGAGCCGCGCTATGGCATGCCCTCTTTCCGGCAGATCCTGGCTGGCATTCACGACGCCTACACCACACGCCGCGCAGAAGTTGAAAGCGCTGCCGAGAATTTGTCGCAGGCGCTGGATCGCAGCATTCTGGGTATTGGCGGCACAGAGGCCGATCTCACCACCGAACTGCTGCGCAGCGCGGCAATTCACATGGAGCAGAGTTTCGACGCCGTACACGGGGGCTTCGGCAGCGCGCCCAAGTTCCCCAATCCGATGAACCTGGAGTTTCTGCTGCGCGTTTACGCCGCCCAGGGGATAGACGAAGCGCTGCATATGGTCACCCACACGCTGCGCAAAATGGCGCGGGGTGGAATTTACGATCAGATCGGCGGCGGTTTCGCGCGGTACAGCGTGGACGCGCTCTGGCTTGTCCCCCATTTTGAGAAGATGCTTTATGACAACGCGCAGATCAGCCGCCTGTATGTTCATGCCTGGCAGGTCACCGGGGATGACTTCTTCCGCCGTATCGCCGAAGAGGTCTACGATTATGTTCTGCGAGAGATGACATCGCCCGAAGGCGGTTTCTATAGTGCCACCGACGCAGACAGCGAGGGCGAAGAAGGAAAATTCTTTGTGTGGTCGCTGGACGAAATCCGCGCGCTGCTGGGGGACGAGGCAAACATCGCCATTGAGTATTGGGGCATGACGCGCGGCGGCAATTTCGAGGGCCACAACATTCTGTACGTTCCTAATGAGGATGACGTGGTGGCACAGCGCCTGAACCTGAGCACCACTGAGCTTCACCAGCGGTTGGACGGCATCAGGGATAAGCTGTTTGCCGCGCGTACACAGCGTGTTCCACCGGGTCTGGACGACAAAATCCTCACGTCCTGGAACGGGTTAATGCTGGCGAGCCTTGCCGAAGCGGCGCGCGTTCTGGGGCGGGAGGATTACCGCACTGCTGCTGTGCGCGCTGGCGAATTCCTGATCGGCACGATGATCGTGGATGAGCACCGGCTGCTGCGGACCTACAAGAGCGGTCAGAAAAAGCTTAATGGTTACCTGGAAGATTACGCGAACCTGATTGACGCACTGCTCGAACTTTACCAGACAACATTCGAAGAACGCTGGTTTGTGGCGGCACGGGGTCTGGCCGAACGGGTGCTGGCACACTTCCCGGCAGAAGACGGCGGTTTCTTCGATACCAGTGACGACCACGAGGCACTGATCGTGCGGCCACGCAACGTACAGGATAACGCTGTGCCCTCCGGCAGCGCCATGATGGCGCGCCAGATGCTGCGCCTCGCGGCTTATACCGGCGATGCCCGTTATGATGAGGCGGCGCGTGGCACGCTGCGACTGCTCACCGAAGCGCTGCGCCAGTATCCTCAGGCCTTCGGCGAATCGCTGAACGCGGTCGATATGCTGGTAACCGGGCTGCGTGAAGTGGCCATCGTGGGGAACCCAGACGACCCCACGACACAGGCGCTGCTGGAGGCGGTGCGCCGCCCCTTCAGCCCCAACGTCATTACCGCGCTCAGCACAACCAACATCGAAGGAGAGTGTGCAGTGCCACTGCTCAGCTACCGAACGATGCGCGGCAGCCAGCCGACCGCCTACGTTTGTCGCAATTTCGTGTGCAGAATGCCCACCGTCTCGCCAGAGGAAATGCGTACCCTTCTTGCAGAGTGACATGGCATGAGTGAGCAGCAGAAACGGGGGAGGTGGTCCCCCGTTTTGTGTTTGGCAGGTGGCCTGAAATCAGCGAGAGAGGATGTGTGCCAGGTGGAAGTAGTTGTCCCCAATCGGGCGCACTTTGGTGGTGACTTCTTCCAGTGGATGTGTGACCAGGTCGCGCCCATCCAGGCCAATCATGACTCCGGTTTCGCCTTGCAGCAGGCAGTCCAGTGCCCGCACCCCCATACGGGTCGCCAGCAGACGGTCGAATGCGCTGGGGCTGCCGCCACGCTGGGTGTGCCCCAGAATGGTGAGGCGCAGCTCAAACCCCACATTGCGATTGTTCAGAAAGTCCACCAGTTCGGTCGTCTTGTAGGGAGCGCCCTCGGCAATGACGGCAATCGCGTGCGATTTGCCGCGCACATACGCATCTTCCATCATCACCGCCACTTCGTCCATCGTCGGGGACTGTTCTGGCGTGATGACCACTTCTGCACCCCCCAGAATGCCGCTCATCAGTGCCAGATAACCGCAGTTGCGTCCCATCACCTCGATGACAAAACCGCGATTGTGGCTGGTGGCCGTATCACGCAGCCGGTCCAGCGCATCCAGGATCGTATTCAGCGCGGTATCGACCCCGATGCTCATGTTCGTTCCCCAGATGTCGTTATCGATGCTGGCCGGAATGCCGACGACGGGAATATCCATGCGCTGCAGGGCCATCGCCCCCCTCAGGCTGCCATCGCCGCCGATGACGACGATTGCTTCAATTTCATGCTCGTTCAACCGGCGCAGGGCTTTCTTCTGACCTGCCGGGGTTTTGAATTCTTCGTTGCGCGCGGTCTGGAGAATTGTGCCGCCACGCTGCAAAATACCGCTCACATCGCGGCTGTTCAGCAGGCCCATATCGCCGTTTAGCAGCCCGGCATAGGCCTGACGGATTCCGTAAACCTCAACGTTATGTTCCAATCCTGACCGTACTACCGCGCGTAGTGCGGCATTCATCCCCGGCGCGTCTCCACCGCTGGTCATCACGGCAATTCGTCTCATGGCCGCCCACTCTCCTCATGATGTGTAAACAGAGCGATTTTAAAACCCAACTTTTAAATGCATGTTAATTGTGATGCCGAACATGATGCGTTGTGGTCTATTCTAAAAAGCGTTTGTTTACACCGTTCAGCGCGGCCAGGCAGCGCACCGCCGAACACAGTTCAGGTTTCAGAGGTGAGCGCAACCGACAGCAGCGGCAACACACGGTCTGCAAGCACAGTTGACCTGCGCTCCCCGATACGTACCGCACCCATCGCTGTATAGAACCCTTCGGCGAAAGGGTCTGCCTCAATTACCATCCGCTGATAGCCGAGTTCCCGCGCCTGCGTCACCGCATGGCCGAAAAGACGCTTGCCCACACCCGTGCCGATGGCGTCTGGCTCTACAAACAGGAAATCTAACTCGATGTCCTCGCGGCTTAGCGCCCGCAGACTGTAGAATCCTACCAGATGTGGCCCATTTTTCGCTACAAACACCGGGCAGGTCTGGATGTATTGCGGCGACACTGCGAGCTGGGCACGTACAGCGGCCATGAAATCTGCTGTGTAACCCCAGTAGGCTTTGGAGCGAAAAGCAAGGTCAGTGATGGCCTGTGCGTCATCCACACAGGCCAGGAACACATCAAGCGCCATCTGCGTTATCCCATCTGCGTTACCTGAATGTAATCTTCGGATTTCACGATTGCGAGCAGCGCTTTGTGGAGATCTTCGCTGTAGCCCGTCGTCTTATCCGGGAACTGCATCCGCACTGTGGGCTGATCCTGCATATCGACGATCACTTCGAACTGGTCGTGCCCATGATGCATGGTGAGCGTGCGCATCATCCGTTCAAAGCGCTTGCGATCTTTCTGAACATCATCCGTGCGTGGGAAGTAGATGACCAGGTGATGGCGCTGCACACGCGGCTCGTCGTCTTCAAAGAGATCATCGGGATCATCATCGGTCATAGACCAGTTCTGCGGCGCGGTTCGCCCAATCACCGGGTCATCTACCGGGATATCTCCGCCTCTGCCGCTGCTGTAGCTGCTGCTGCGCCCGTTCGCGGGTGAACCGTGCGCAGCGGCATAGTCCGGCTCGGCCCAACTGGTGCTGTACTGCGAGTTCACGTGGGTATCCTGCGCCGCAACATGCAGGGTGAAGTTCTGTGAGACGTTCTCGGCAATAATCTGTGCATCGCCGCGCGACGCATCAAATTTGCCGGAGACGCGTATTACATCGCCTACCTCAAACGATCCCAGATCACCGGAATCCACCTGTGCCTGTACTTTTTCCCAGGTGCGTGGGAAGAACACGATTTCAATCCCCGCGGCGTCGCGCCAGTCCTCAAAGTGTATGACGCCCATCGCCTCGCTCTTCTTGGTAAAGACCTTGCGAATGCTGACGATCTCCCCGGCCACATGGACCGGCCTGTCGTGCCAGCGTTCCTTTTCTTCTTTCAGCACAGCCACAGGCTGCGTCTGCAATTGGCTGAGGGCATCGCGGAACTTATCGACAGGGCGGCCCGTCACATACAGGCCGAGCAGCTCTTTTTCCCATCCGAGCAGTTCGCGGTTGCTGTAGTCGGTCTTTGCAGCAGAAAGACGCAGCGCGTCAAGTTCGTCTGCCACCGCGCCGCCGAACAGGCTTAGCTGCCCGCTCTCTTTCTGCCTGTGGTACGCCACGCTGAAGCTCATGATAACGTCCAGGTTTTCGATCAGTTGGCTGCGCCCGCCGAAGCTATCCAGCGCGCCCACCTTGATGAGGCTTTCAAGCGTGCGCTTACCCACCATGCGCATATCCACCCGGCGGCAGAACCCTTCCAGGCTGCCGAATGCGCCCCCTGCCTCACGCTCACGGATGATGGGTGCAACAGCGCCTTCCCCTGCGTTCTTGATGCCAGACAGCCCGAATCGTATGGCGCGCTGGCCGTTGTCTAACGGTTCGATGCTGAAATCCAGCGCAGACGAATTGACATCCGGCGGCAGAATCGGAATATGCATACGGCGACATTCCTCCAGGAACGTCGCGATCTTGGTGGAATCATCACGGTGCACCGAAAGCATGGCGGTCATGTACTCGACCGGGTAATGGGCTTTCAGGTAGGCGGTCTGCACCGTCACCATTGCATAGTCTGTGGCGTGAGACTTATTGAAACCGTAATTGGCGAAGAACTCGATTTCGGCAAAGATCGCCTGTGCCGTTGCTTCGTCCACGCCGAATTCCGGCCCGCGTTCCAGGAAGATCCCTTTGTGCTTCAGCAGATCTTTTTCTTTCTTCTTGGAAACGGCCTTACGCATCAGGTCGGCTTCACCCAGTTCGTAGCCGAACAACTGCTGCGCGATCTGCATAATTTGTTCCTGGTACACGATGATACCGTAGGTTTCGGCAAGCGCGCTTTCCAGCTTTTCGTGCAGGTAGGTAACCTGCTCGTCCCCGTGCAAGCGTTTGTTATATGTTGGGATAAGATCCATTGGCCCTGGGCGGTAGAGCGCGACCCCGGCGACGATATTGGCGAACTCTCGCGGGCGCATATCGCGCAGCATCTGCTGCATCCCGGAACTTTCAAGCTGGAACACGCCGACAGTCTCCCCGCGCCCCATCAGCGTAAAGGCTTTGTCCAGGGCTTTACGACCCGCGTCGTCCAGGCGTGGATCGTCGTGCCGGTAGGGGATGTTGGTCAGATCGTAGCGGATGCCATGATAGCGCTCGATGAATTCGCAGGCGCGGCGCACGATCGTCAGCGTAGAAAGCCCCAGGAAATCGACTTTGAGCAGCCCCAGGGACTCGCAGGTTTCCATAGGGAACTGCGTGACGGCCCTCAGCGCGCCGCCGCTGGGGTCTTTACCCGTCACACGGTGCAGCGGCAAATAGTCATCGAGGGGGCGATCCGCAATGATGACACCTGCGGCATGCACAGACGCGTGGCGGTTGACCCCCTGCAGGTTCTTGGCCATGTCGATCATGCTGGCCAGACGGGGATCATTGCTGTAAATGTCCTTAAGATCCGGGTTGGCTTCGACGTAATCCTCGATCTTTTTCTGCTTGGCTTCCGTCGGAATCAGGTTCACCACTCTGTTAACCTCCGACAGTGAGATCTCCATCGCGCGCGCCACATCCTTGATGGCCGCCTTCGCGCCCATCGTCCCGAAAGTGATGATGGACGCGACCTTGTCTTCACCGTACTTGCGCGCTGCATAGGCGATCATCTCACCGCGACGGTCATCCGGGAAGTCGATGTCAATATCCGGCATACTTACGCGACCCGGATTCAGGAAACGCTCGAACAGCAGGCTGTTCTGAATGGGATCAACCAGCGTGATGCCCAGGCAGTAGGCCACCAGGCTGCCCGCACCAGAACCGCGCACATTCCACCAGATATCGGCATGTGCGGCAAACTGAATCAGATCCCACACGATGAGGAAGTAGGTATCAAACCCCATCCGGTTAATGATACCCAGTTCGTAGTTCAACCTGTCCTGAAAGACCTGCTCGCCCTGGCGGTCGCCATAGCGCCAGTCCAGCCCCATTTCACACAGATGGCGCAGGTAGGTGGCAGCGTCGAAACCCTCCGGCACCGGGAATACCGGCAGATGGTAACCTTTGCTGTCCAGATTGACGTCGCACATCTCCGCAATCTTGTAGGAATTGGTGATCGCTTCTGGCACTTCGCCGAACCACTGCCACATTTCGTCGGCACTGGCAAGATAGTAACTGTTATCGGACATAGCCATGCGCGTTTTCGCGCCTTCTTCGTTGTCGTGATCCTTGCGCCTGGGAGTCCCTACCAGTGCCCCGGTCTGGATGCAGAGCAGCATGTCGTGCGTGAGGTAATCTTCCTTGCGCACGTAATGCACGTCGCTGGTCGCCACCAGCCCAACGTTCGTGTGGTGGGTGCGGTTATAGTCAATCATCCACTGGTTGACGGCGGCCAGCGCTGGAATGTCGTGCTGCTGAAGTTCCAGGTAAAAGCGATCCGGCCCGAAGATCTCCGCAAAGCGCCCGATCCAGTCGCGCGCTTCGTCGTCCAGTCCTTTCATGATCAACTGCGGCACCTTCGCCGCCAGGCAGCCTGAAGTAACGATCAACCCTTCGCGGTGCGCTGCCAGCGTGTCCCAGTCGATGCGCGGGCGATAATAGTAGCCGTCGAGCTGTGAAATGCTGGCGATCTTCAGCAGGTTCTGGTAGCCCGTCTGGTTTTCTGCCAGCAGCAGCAGGTGAAACGGTTTCTTATCCAGCACCGGGTCGCGGTCTTTGTGCGAGCGCGGCGCGAGGTAACCTTCCATGCCGATAATCGGCCTGATCCCCTGCGCTTTCGCGGCACGGTAGAAGTCAATCACGCCAAACATCGCGCCATGATCGGTGATGGCGACGGCCGGCATGTTCAGTGCTTTCGCACGACCCACAAGGTCGTCAATACCGCTGAGTCCATCCAGCAGTGAGAATTCAGTATGAACATGTAAGTGTACAAACGGTTGATCTGGCATATCGGAGTTCTCGTGTCAATGATTGACTCTATTTTACAACGACGCGCCCTAAACGGAAGATAATCTGGAGTCTTAGCTCAAATTTTCTAACCTGATCCCTATCCCTTCCCAGGGGTACCTGCACGTCGCTGCGATAGGCCATGTGGCGATGGCCGAGGGAGCATCTGGCAGGTGGCAGGACCTGGCCCACAGAACCCGTCACATGAATCAGAGCCATGAAAGCCCTGAAAGTCTGTTCATATTCCGGCACTGACGTTACAGATCATGTTAAGATGAAATCCAAGCGACAAAAACGATGGGAGACAGGGTGTATGGAGAATCTGGGCTTGTTGGTAATCCTGGTGTGTATCATTCTGGCGGCATTCGTCCTCATTCCGCGCATCTCTGGCGTGCGCCCTTCGGATGATGACCGCAGCCCCAACACCACACCGAATATCGATGTGGCCAGCGGTACCGGCCAAACAGGCGGGCAGACGTTCACAAAGTCCCCCTACGAACGCCGCGAAGCGCAGGTAATGGCAAACGACTATTCCCGCGAGGACGCCAGCGACTATCAGAGCGACTATCAGACGGAAGAACCGGACTACTTCAGGGACGATGTTCCTGGCAGTGAAAACCGCCCCTGACGCGCGCAACCGTTACGGCACTTCGTGACCGGCAGACGCTTCCCAGATAGCAAACCACTGCTGGCGCGAAAGCGCCAGCCGCTCTGCCGCCACGGCTGCGCGCACACGGTCGAGCTTGCCCGTACCCAATACCGGAACTGGGCGCGTGGGGTGCTTCATCACCCAGGCCAGCGCCACCTGATCCATCCCTGCGCCGCCCAATTCCTCTCCGATGCGTTCGAGAACAGTGCGCAACCTGGCGAAAGCGACATCGCTGAAGATGCGGCCTCCTCCCAGCGGAGACCAGATCATCGGCACAATGCGGCGGCGCTGGCACTGGTCAAGCTGACCATCGTGCAGCGGCTGCAAATGCGCTACCGACAGTTCAATCTGATTGGTCACCAGCGCGAAATCCAGGCGCGACTGCAGCAGGTCGAACTGGTGCGGCAGAAAGTTCGAGACGCCGCAGTGCAGCACTTTGCCGGACTTGCGCAGTTCGGTGAACGCTGCCGCTATCTCATCGGCGTCCATCAGTGGATCCGGACGGTGCAGCAGCAGCACGTTCAGGTAATCCGTTTTCAGGTTGGTCAGGGAACGTTCCGCCGATCTCAGAATGTGCTCGCGCGTGGTGATGTAATGGTGAACGGTGTGCTCTGGGCGGTTGGGTGAAAGCAGCGCGATACCGCACTTGGTCACAAGCTGCATACGCTGGCGCAGCCCGGGATCCCTGCCCAGCGCTTCACCAAACAGCGCCTCGCAGGTATAACTGCCGTAGATATCGGCATGGTCAAAGGTGGTCACGCCGATCTCTAAACAGGCTTCGATGAAGCCGATAAGCGCATCTGTTGAGATTTGCCACTGCGCCAGATTCATCATCCCGGCGACGGTACGCGAGAACGTAGGACCGCCCTGCGCCACTTCAATACTTGCTGAGGTTGTCATGAGCCTGCTCACTCTGTATATCTGCCATATGGCAATTATAACGCAGGCTGCGGCGGGGCGGTGGCGTGGCAGGTATCAGACCACAGCGGGCGGTGGGCTGTTGCATTACCCCCCGGATCGCGGTAGTTTATCCTGGTGATACACAAGTTATCCAACGAAAGGTATTTACTGATGGAATACGTGAAGCTAGGGCGCACCGGCTTAAAGGTCAGCCCGCTGTGCCTGGGCACCATGAACTTTGGCCCGCTTACCACCGAAGCAGACAGCTTCGCTATCATGGATCGCGCGCTGGAACTGGGCATCAACTTCTTCGACACCGCCAACGTCTATGGATGGAAACGCGGTGAAGGTGTGACCGAAAGTATCATCGGCCGCTGGTTCGCCCAGGGTGGCGGAAGACGAGAACAGGTTGTGATTGCGACCAAAGCATTCGGCCAGATGGGTGACTGGCCAAATACGAGCCGGTTATCTGCACTGCACATCAGGCGTGCCTGCGAAGAGAGCCTGCGCCGCATGCAAACCGACTACATTGACCTGTACCAGATGCACCACATCGACCGCGATACCCCCTGGGAAGAAATCTGGCAGGCGATGGAGCAGCTCGTCCGCGAAGGGAAAGTGATCTATGTGGGCAGCAGCAACTTTGCCGGGTGGCACATTGCGCAGGCCAACGAAGCGGCCAAGGCACGCCATTTCATGGGGCTGGTCAGCGAGCAGAGCCTCTACAATCTGCTGGATCGCATGATCGAACTCGAAGTGATCCCCGCCTGCGATCATTACGGGCTGGGTGTGATCCCCTGGAGCCCATTGGCAGGCGGTGTTCTGGGCGGCGCGCTGAGGAAAGCGGAGCAGGGACGCCGCGCCTCTGAGAATGCGCAGAAACGCATCGATAAACACCGGACACAGCTTGAACAGTACGAAGCCTTCTGCGACGAGATGGGCGAACAGCCTGCCGATGTTGCGCTGGCCTGGATGCTGAAGAACCCGGTGATCACCTCGCCGATTATCGGCCCGCGCACCATCGAACAGCTTAACGGCAGCATGCGCACGCTGGACATCCACCTGACCGATGAGCAGATGAAGCGCCTGGACGAAATCTTCCCCGGACCAGGTGGGCGTGCCCCGGAAGCCTACGCCTGGTAAACTGTTGTTGCCACACAGCGGCGGGGACATGAATGCTCATGCCCCGCTTTTCGTCCATTCACACCGTGATACGCTGTACATGCGGTCCGGGGATGCGCATCGCCATTGTTTACGCTCACCATAGGGCGTTACATACCCCAACTGACCCACTAGCCGTGACAGCGTTTCACATGCGGTCGGGGATGCTCATTCCCATGAGACGCAGCACACGGCCGAAAGCGACCTGCGCGGCGCGGTAGAAACGCAGGCGGGCTTTCGCCACGTCTGACGGCACACCCTCGCTGAACACGCGAATACGGTCATACATGGGATGAAACAGGTTCGCCAGATCCAGCGCATAGAAGGCGATGGTGTGCGGCTGAAAGTTCGTGGCTGCGAATTCGATTTCGTCGCCCAACGTCAGAATTTTGCGCACAAAGCGGAATTCCTCGTCACCCAGCAGTGTCAGGTCCGCGCCATCATCGGTAAAGCCGCGTGTTTCTGCCTCGCGCAGAATCCCCAGGCAGCGCACATAGGCATACTGGATGTAATAGACCGGGTTTTCATTGGTCTGCTTGACGGCCAGATCCAGGTCGAAATCCATTGCGGAGTCTGTGCTGCGCGCCATGAGGATATAGCGCACCGCGTCGGCACTCGTCTGGTCGATGAGGTCGTCAAGCGTGTCATAATCACCGCGCCGCGTACTCATACGCACCGGCTGGCCATTGCGCACTGTGCGGACAAGCTGCATCAGGATGACGTGGATCTTTGAAGCGTCCATAGCGAGGGCGCGAATGCCGAACTTAACCACCTGGTGCTGCGTGCCGTGATCTGCGCCAAGGACGTTCACCAGCAGGTCGAAGCCCCGGTTAAGTTTGTTGGCGTGGTAAGCAATATCTGGCAGGGTGTAAGTTGGTTCGCCGCTGCTCTTTACCAGCACCCGGTCTTTGGAGTCGTCGAAGGCGGTCGTCCGGAACCATTTAGCCATGCCCTGCCCGGTGAGGCCAGCCTGCGGGTCGGCGGCGGCCTCTTCAGAATCATCGTCGTCGGCGTCTTCACCAGCGCGCTTAACCGCCTCGTAGACGTATCCATTGGCTTCCAGTGTGCTGAGGGTCTGCCACACCGCCCCACTGTCATACAAGGAATTCTCGTTGAAGAAGACATCGTGCCGAATGTCAATTCGCGCCAGGGTCGCTTTGATGGTGGCAAACATCTTCTGTTCGGCATACGCTTTGAAGGTCGGCCAGTCTTCTTCGGCCAGCGCTGCGCCCTGTTCGTCCACCAGCGACTGCGCGATATCGATGAGGTACTGGCCCTGATAGAATGTTTTGTCGTCGTCACCGGGCACGTTTACCGGCGCGCCCAGCGCCTGCAGATAGCGTATCCGCAGGCTGTTGCCCAGATTACGCATCTGCGCGCCTGCGTTGTTGAAGTAATACTCGCGCTCCACGCGGTAACCCGCTGCCTCTAAGACACGCGCCATCGCGTCGCCAACCACTGCCCCACGACTGCGCCCCACATGCAGCGGCCCGGTGGGATTGGCGCTCACAAATTCGACCTGCGCGCGTAATCCCTTGCCCAGATCCAATG
>CAZQIJ010000019.1:0-24527 GCA_964592955.1 uncultured Anaerolineaceae bacterium | reverse complement strand
GCTGGAGGATCTGCGGCGCGAACTGGAAGAGTAGGGGGACGGTTGGACGCGACAACACAGGTTATTAGCATTCTGGTCATCGTGCTGGCGCTGGCGACGGTGCTGATTACGTCGCAGACGTCACAGCGGCGTAAGCGTGAGGTCATCCTGCGCACGATTCCGGCGTTTGCGGTGCTGCCTGATCTGGTTGGGCTGTCGGTGGAGGCTAACCAACCGATACATCTGTCGCTGGGAAGTTCGGGGCTGGGGGGGACATCCACACTGCTTACCATCGCCACTGCGGAGTTCTTCTACCAGATCGCGCAGCGTGCGTCGCTAAGCGATGTATCGCCCATCGTTACCCTTAGCGATGCCAGTGCGCTGTCTATGGCACAGGATACCCTGCGCCGCGCCTACGCTTCACGCCAACGCTCCGATCTGTACCGCTATAACCACATTCGCTGGTATCCCTCCGGGTCGCGTTCGCTGGCCTATGCCGCAGCGCTCACCTCGGTCATGACGGATGATGCGATTTCTTCTAATGTGCTGGTGGGCGATTATGGCCCGGAACTGGCACTGATCATGGACGCGGGAGCGCGGCGAAATCTGCCAGCAACCGCCGTCAGCACCCAACTTCAGGGGCAGGCAGTGGCCTATGCATTCTCGGATTATCTGCTGATTGGCGAGGAAATCTTCAGTGCGCCATCGTATCTGGGCACAAGCGCAGCCCAGCAGGCGCACGTCTTCTCCGTTGACCTGCTGCGATGGGGATTGGTACTTGCGCTGTTCTTCCTGATGCTGGCGAGCTTAATCAACAGAGGCGGCTAAACGGTGAGACTTCGTTTTGGAGCGGTACTGGCTGCCGCAATCACCATCGGTCTGGGATTAGTGACGGTCTTCGGCCTGCTGGTAGGCGATGATGCTGGTACGCTGTCCGTTATCGTACAGGGGCTGTATTTTCGCGAAATTACATCGCTGTTTCTTCAACTGGTGGCCGTGACCGTTGCCTTAACCATTTTCCCCATCGGGATCTTTAACCTGCTGGCGGTACATCTTGGGCGCGTGGCAAGCCGCAGCAGGGGCGGGTTATATGCACTGATACTGATCTTAAGCTTTGCGCTGGTCATAGGCACCTATTTCTTCCAGCGCAGCGCCAACATGATTCTGCTGGAAACGGTGCAGATTTCCCTGGAATCCGCATTGGCGGGGCTGCTGCTGTTTTCGCTGGTGTATGGCGCGGCAAATGTCACCCGCAAGCGCTTTACCTGGGGTGGGGCGCTGTTTGTGGGGTCGCTTCTGATTGTACTGCTCGGCTCTGTACCGATCGAAAACGTACAGGTGGTGGCATCGCTGCGCGATTGGCTTATGGCAGTCCCTGTAAACGCCGGGGCGCGGGGGCTCCTGCTTGGCATTGCGCTGGCGACGCTTGTCACTGGTGTGCGGGTCCTGATTGGTCAGGATCGTTCGTACCGCGAATAGGCGGGGGATTGTATGAGTGACGATTTCGACAAGTGGCTGCGAGATGATGAGAATGCCGACGACTCAGACTCTGATCTTGAGTTGGCCTGGCTGAACCAGGGTGACCAGGATCGTCCGCAGAAACCCGGCGAAAAACGTTCGGGATTGACCGGGCAGCTCCCCTGGCTCCAGGGTGGGGGTGACGAACCTGCCGCAACGGACCAGGACAGCGAAGACGATCTGCCAGACTGGCTGCGCGGCAGCACCCAGGGCGAAAAGCCGCGTGCGGATTCGTCGCGTTTAGGTGTGACCGGTGAGCTAAGCTGGCTGGGCGGGGACAAAGACAAGGATGATCAGCCCCGGCGCAGCGAACGTACCGGCCTGACGGGGCAGTTGAGCTGGCAGAAACCCAGCTTTGAAGACCAGATCGAGGAAGCAGAGCGGGCAGCGGTTAACTGGGGGGATGATCCTTCGAACCCGGCAACTTACGGATCTGCGGGTTTCGATGATGACGACGCTGAAGATACTGCAAATACCTTCGTCGAACCTGAAATTCCAGAATGGATGCGCGATTCTGCCCCAGAAGCTGAAACCGGCGCAGACGCGGCCCAAGCCCCCGCCTGGATGCGGGGGAGCGCGTTTGAAGACGAAACCGATGCCGACACTGACGCCGAACAGGATGCCTACGACCCTTTCGGCACCGTGGATGAGGACGTGGACGAAACCCCTGGCTGGCTGCGCGGCGCGCATGCAGACGAGGAAGAGGACGCCGACACTTTCCCCGATTTCGACAGCTTTGAAGTGGACGAGGAAACAGAAGCGGCAGAACAGCCAAACTGGTTCGGGGTCGAGGCAGGGGCGTCTGCCACCGGAGGCGAGGCGCGCTTTGCGGAGGAAGATGAAAATGTACCGGACTGGCTTTCTGGCTTTGAAGACAGCGAGCTGGATAACGCAGAGGCCTTCGCGCCGCGCAAGTCAGCATACAGCAGAACCGGCCCACTGGACGAAGACCAGCACGAGGACAGCGAAGTTCCATCGTGGCTGAGCGAAATGCAGCCTCAGACACAGGTGGAGGATGACTTCGCAGCCTTGTTTGACGACGCGCCGACCGGTACAACAGCAGATCCGCTGGATTTTCTGACCGCTGCCGACGACGAAGCCCAGCCTGAAACGGTGGGCGAAGACGACGATTTCTTCTCCAGGCTGATGGGGGATGAGGGCGCTGATGACGATCTGGGTTGGCTTAGCGCGATTCCAGATGCGGCTCCTGCCGCCGCACAGCCGAGAACCGACTTTGCGCAGCCGACGTTATCAGATGTCGATAGTTTCCTGGCGTCGCTGAATGTGCCGGAACTGGCCGAGGCGGGGACAGACAACGCACCGTCACCGGCAGTTGAATTTGACTCGCTGTTCACGGATGCTGGGTTTGCATCACTCGATGAAGACGCGCCAGTAAGGCCGGAATGGCTGGCCGGGGTCAATGTGGGGCAGGTTTCGGCGTCTTCACTCGTCCGTGGCCAGCAGGATCGCCCATTGGAGGATTTGCCGGAACGGTTGCAACTGCTGCGCGAAGAAGGCCTTGAATTAGGCAGCGCCGCCAGCGGCAGCACACTGGGCGACATTGTAAGCGCGCTTGACCAGGGCCTGGCGACACCACCCACCATCAATGCGGCTGTCACCATGCCTTCATCGCAGGTCACGATGAGTGCCGAGCAGCAGCGCAGAGTGCGATTGCTGAGCGTGCTGGTGGGGACTATCGACACCACCACAATCGGCGATGCCGGCCTGCTGCGGCGCAAAGTACGCGCGCGCAGCGGGGTGCGTGGTCGGGCGCGCAGCGCAGATCGCCTGCTGATTTCTGTGATAGTAGCGGTAGCGGTTATTCTGCCGTTTTTCTTTCCCATCCTGCACATTGGGAATCTCCCCCCATCGCGCTTCACAGCCGGGAGTGCCGAGCAGTTGTTCTTCGACCAGATTAACGCGCTGCAGCCGGGTGATTATGTGCTGTTTGCGGCAGAGTATGGTGGAACAACAGCGGGCGAACTGGACGAAGTGACAAGTGCGGTGCTCCGCCATGTGTTCGCGCGCGGAGGGCGACCCATCATCATCGGCAGCAATGCCACCGGTCTGCTGCATGCGGACAACATCACCGCGCGTATTGCTGGGGATGTGCTCGTGCGCAACAGGGATTATTACGTGGGGCGGTATATTCTCGCAGAAGGCGTCGGCCTGCGCGCATTTGTTGAAGACATCCCTTCGCTGATCGCTACCGACATTCAGGGGCAGCCCACCGGATTGAGCATGGCAGCGTTGGACGATCTCACCCTGATTGTCGTCGTGGCAGAGCGTGCAGACAGCGTTCGCCTGTGGGTGGAGCAGGTAGCCCCTGCAACCAATTCGCCCCTGCTGATTGCCTCCAGCATCTCTGCCGCGCCCCTGGTTGAACCCTATCTCAATACGCAGAAGGACGAAATCACCGGCCTGCTGGTAGGGTTCGCAGATGGCTACACGTACAGTGACCAGTTGAATGCGCTGTACGGCTACCTGGAACCGAGCCCCACGCCTACACAGACCCCGGTTCCGCCGACAAGCACCCCAGAAGCCACCGTAGAAGCGCCCACACCGGCGGTGATTGTGACTCAGGAGACTACACCAGACCTCACCCCGGCAGTGACCAGCGAGGTTGAGGCCGCCACGCCAACCGCCGCAGACACGCTGCCTGTGGGGGCTACCGCCGCACCTACCGACGTTCAGGCGGCCAGCCCGACGCCGAATCCGGTTTCGCCTACGGTGCCGCCTACGGTGCCGCCTGCCAGCGCAACGCCGCTGCCACCCAGCGATACCCCTTCGCCGCTTCCGCCCAGCGATACCCCCGCGCCCACCCTCACACCTACCCCGGCACGTGTCTATGGCACAGTTAATGCCAATACGGCGGTGAATGTCCGTAACAGCCCCAACGGCACGCCCATTACAACCGTGCAGCCCGGTGAACGTGTCGAAATCCTGGGGGAGAGTGAAGATGGGGGTTGGTACAATGTGCGCCTTGAAACCGGCCAGGAAGGGTGGATTTCGGCCAGCCTGATCGAGCTCGAGGAAGAAGAGGGCGAATCCAGCCTGCTGCCGGGCGGTTACGGTTACGGGATGTCGCTGAGGGTGGCACAGGTGCCTACGGCGCAAAGTACCATGCCGCCCTCCGGCCTGCCGTCCCTTGTTCCCGCTGCCACGCTTGCCACCGTCCAGGTGCCAGCGGTGGACCAGTTATCGCTGCCGAATACCCCTCCGATCAATCCGGTTTCGGTGACGCCGTATCGTCGTGAACGCTGGTATGCAATTACGCTGGGCACCATCCTGATCGTGTTTGTGATTGCGGGTGCCAATCTTGTGCATGTACTTCGTAGGCTGACAAGGCGGTGATGGATGCAGGATATCGGATTATGGGCAGGATTTATCCTGACGTTGATGATCTTCAGTTATGTGCTGCGGGATAACCTCCTGTACCGGCTTGCGGTGTACACATTCGTCGGGCTGGCCGCTGGGTTCATCAGCCTGGTCACTGTCGAGAGTGTACTGCTGCCCTGGTTTCGGTCAACGTTGTTCTCCGGTACGCCTGGCGGGCTGGTGCTGGGATTAATCCCGGTACTGCTGGGGGTACTGCTGCTTTTCAAATCGTCATCACGCATCGCCAGGCTGGGCAACCTGGCCATCGCCTTTATCGTGGGCGTGGGCGCGGCGGTGGCCTTGGTGGGCGCAGTTACAGGGTCACTGGTGCCGCTTACACTGAACACGGCCCAGAGCGCTGGTGGTAATCCGGTTGATCTCGTGATTGTCTTTCTGGGGGTAATCACCTCGCTGATCTACTTCCAGTATACCGCGCGCCGCACCGCCAGTGGCCGCATCGAACGCGGCCCGCTGATAAAGCTGCTGGGGAGTGTGGGGCAGGGGTTCATTGTCGTTACTTTGGGCGCGCTGTATGCCGGGGCGATCCTTACCAGCCTGGCGATCTTTAGTGAACGCATCGCGTTTCTGCTGACACGTATCAGTGGGGGATAAAGGATGTCCATTCTTGGTGTGGATTTTGGCAGCGTCTCCACCCGCGCTGTGCTGATCGATGTTGTAGACGGAAGCTACCAGCTCGTTGCCCGCGCCGAAACGCGCACGACGGATGGGTTTCCGATCAACGACATCACAGTGGGGCTGGATCGCGTGCTTCGAGAGCTGGGAGAAACGACCGGGCGCACCCTGACCGGGGATGGGGGAGCGGTCATCACGCCTGAAGGCGCAGATCGGTCTGGCGTGGATACATTTGTCACTACAGCCAGCATCGGCAGACCACTGCGCGCAGTCCTGGTCGGCCTCATGCCCAATATCAGCATTGCCAGCGCCATGCGTGCCACTGCCGGAACCTACATTCAGGTTGTATCGCAGATTCATCTGGGGGATGGGCGTACCGAACAGGAGCGGCTCAACCGCATTCTGCTAAGCCTGCCAGATGCGATCTTTCTTGTGGGTGGGCTGGAAAACGGCGCACGCCATGCCGTGGTGGAGCTGGCGAAACTGGTGCGGTTGGCGGTGCTGCTCATCGACAAAAGCAGAAGACCGCCGGTCATTTATGCCGGCAACAGCAAGCTGGTGCCAGAACTGGATGCAATCTTTAAGGATCTGACCCAGTTTCTCATCGGGCAAAACATCAGACCAACGCTTAACCAGGAAGAACTGGAAGGCGCGCGTTTGCAGTTGGGGCGGGCTTTTGACCTCTACAAAGAGCAGCGCTCCAAGGACTTCGCGGTCATTGCCGGGATGAGTGAGAGCGGCGTTATGCCCACCGCACAGGGTTACAGCGCCATTGTCAATTACCTGGGTCACACCCAGTCAGAAGATGTCATCTCCATAGACATTGGCAGTTCTGCCAGCGTTCTGGCCGCCTCGGTACAGGGTGACACCCTCACGACGATCCGCTCGGATCTGGGCCTGGGGCACAGCGCGGAACTGCTGGTTGAAACTGCTGGCCGTGATGCAGTTCGCCACTGGCTGCCGTTCCACATCAGCGAGAGCGCGCTGATGAATTACGCCGCCAACAAGAGGCTGCGTCCGGCAACGGTTCCGAATTCGGTGAAAGATGTTTACATCGAACATGCGATGCTGCGTGCTGCCATCGGGACACTGCTGGAAATCTCGCAGCCCCAATGGAAATCACAGCAACCGCGGTTTGGGGTGATGATCGGCGCAGGCGCTGCGATTACGGGCGTGGGGCATCCTGGGTATACGGCCCTGCTGCTGCTGGATACGGTGCAGCCCACAGGCATCACCAGGATCTACGCTGATCCCTTCGCGCTGATCCCGGTACTGGGTGGGGTTGCTTCGGTTAAACCAGACGCGGTGGTGCAGGTGCTGGATACAAACAACTTCGAACCCGTGGGAACGTGCTTCAGCGTATCTGGCACACCGCGCCTGGATCGTGAGGCCCTCAGGGTCAGGATCACACTCCACAGCGGCGAGCTCATCGAGCAGGTGGTGTTGGGTGGGCACCTGTGGCGTTTTCCTCTGCCCATTGGGCAGATCGCCGAAGTGCAGATTCGTGCCGCGCGCGGATTATCGGTGGGCGGCAGAGGCCGGTTTAAGCTTCAAGTGGAGGGCAGCGCGGGTGGCCTGATCTTCGACGCACGTGGGCGGCCTCTGCCCCTTGCCCCGGATGCACAGGGCCGAGCATCGCAAATTCCGCTTTGGCTTTCTGAGGCCACGGACGATCCGATTATCGAAATTGATCCGCAGTGGCTGCAGGAACCGCAGGAAGACGCTTCGTCCTCCTCCAGGAAGGCCGAGGCACCATCCGGGGGTCGCCGTAGAGGTGCCGGACGGCGCGGCACGCGCAAACAGGATAGAATACGGTCAGGGGAGCAGGCACAAGACCTGACCTTTGAAGAAGACGAACTAAGGGACGAACTGAAAGAGCTGCGCGATGCACTATCCTGAACAACGCTACCTCTCACGCCTCACCATTATTCGCCGTGAGGTGATGCTGCCGGAAGAAGCGACCGGCATCGTCACCATTCAGGAAGGAAAACGCGTCGATATCAAGGATGTTGTCGCCCAGGGTGTACTGCCCTCGCAGCACCGGATTGTTGATGTCGCGGCGGAACTGGGGCTGCGCAGCCGCGCCGAAACCGAAAAACTGATGCTGGTACAGGTTGGCGATACCGTTGATGAAGTCCAGCCGATTGCGGGGAAAAGCGCATCGCGTGGAAAGCGGGTTTTTTCGCCGATTCGCGGTATCATCGCCCATATGGATAATGGACGCGTGCTCATCCAGGAAGAACCCCGCATTATCGACCTCGAAGCGGGAGTGCGCGGGCGGGTAACGCAGATTGTCCCCGGCAGGGGCGTTATCATCGAGACAACGGGCGCACAAATACAGGGTGTGTGGGGGAATGACCGGCGCGCAATCGCGGTCCTGCGTTTGGAACCCGACGAAGGGATTGAGAGCATTTTTCAGGATCAACTGGATATGCGCTACCTTGGGGCAGTTGTGGTCACACGCAGAGCCCTGAAAGAACTCACGCTGAGCATTGCGCAGGAACAGGGGATCGCGGGCATTATCGCACCCGGTATGGACGATTCGCTGCGCCAGAAGGTGCTGGCTTCTGAAACCCCGGTCATGCTCACCGAAGGGTTCGGTGACCTGCGCATCAGCCGCGCCGTTCAAACGGTGCTGACGGAATTCGAAGGGCAGCAGGTGACGCTCGATGCCTACCAACCACGCGGGTGGGACAGCAGACGGCCTGAGGTCATCGTCAATACAACAGGGCGCAAAGAGGATAACCCTGCGCGCCCCAACATTATGCTGACCCTGCGCGCGGGCAGCACGATTCGTGTAACACGAGACCCGTATCTGGGACAAACCGGGCGCGTTATGGATTTGCCAAAAGCGCCTGTTATGATCGAAAATGGACTGCGTGTAGCATGTGCAACTGTGGAACTGGCCGGCGGCGAGACGATCAATGTACCACTGGCTAACCTGGAAGTTCTTGGGCGCTGAGTTCGCCACTGTAAATCGTTTCGCCACGCGAAAGGAGTAAGGAATGACAAACCGGAGTGATTTCGAATTTGAGGAAGATCCCTTTGCAGACGATAACGAGGGGGGGTTCGGCGGTTTCGACGACGATCTGACCTTCGATGATGATCCTGGTCTCGATGATCTTGACAGCCTGGATGATCTTGATGATGATGATCTGGCGGGGGATGATGAAGAACGCGGCGGCCCTAACCGGACGTTTGTCATTCTTGGCGCGGTCATCGTGATTGTTATCCTGGTTGCTGTGGGGGTGATCCTCTTCCTCGTCAGCCGTCCGCAGGGGCCAACGCCTATTCAGCTCACGTCAACGCGGATCGCAGAGCTGAATGCCACCACAGAATCCCAGGCAACGGCAACAGCCTTACAGGGCACCCAGGACGCGGCACAAACGGCGACAGCGCTTGCCATCCCAACGAACACGCCAACCTTCACACCCACACTGACGCCATCCCCCTCGCCAACTGTGGAAAGTGTGCTGCCAACCGACGATTCGTCGCTGCCACCCACCACCGATGAAGCACCTGTTACCACCGACGAAGCGACCGTCTCGCCAATTGTCGCACTGACGCAAACGGAGCAGGCAGCTCAACAGGCACAGCAGAATGCAAACGCATCTGCGACGGCACAAGCGGCGGGAAGTGGTACACCGGGGGTCACCGGGCCTATCTCTGGCGACGCTGTGAGGCTGACGGCGACTGCGCTGTTTCTGACGCTGAATCCGCCGACGCCAGGTGGTCCCACAGCCGCTGTTAGCCCGGTGCCGGGGCGCACGCTGGCACCACCTCCACAAACAGACACGAGCCTGCCAGATACGGGGATCTTTGACGACATCGCCAGCGGCAGCAACCTCACACTGGCACTGCTGATGGCTGTCGGCCTGGTGGGGGTTATCTTCGTCTCGCGCCGCCTGCGCCGCTAGGCTGCTGCTGCGTCACGCCGGTTCGCGCTGCGGTTCGCGCTTTGGCACCTCAGTAAACCACGAAGAAACCGCCAGCATGTATTCTGGCGGTTTCTTGTGTTCTTTAGTCCCGTTAGTCCCGTTGGAATGCTCTAAGCGGCCACCTGCTGCTGGCAGGTTGTCGCGTTCGCCCCCCGATTACGCGGTCGCCTATTCCGGTTGAGACGCTGTAAGCGGCCACATGGGCAGCACGTCGAGGTCAAGATCGCTACGAAACCCCGCCTGGTATCGGAAGAAAGCAGCAGCGGCGATCATCGCAGCATTGTCCGTACACAGGTTAAGCGGTGGAAACCGCACAGGAAGTTCGGTCTCCTTACGCATGGCAGCACGCAGTTTCTGGTTCGCACTCACCCCACCCGCCAACAGGATTTCGGTCACATGGTGGGACTTGGCTGCACGCGCGGTCTTCTCCACCAGCGTATCAACTAACGCTTCCTGAAAACTGGCGGCAACGTCAGGGATTGAGACATCCGAACGCAGTTTGGGCATTTTGTCGGCGCTGCGGCTGGGTTTAGTGCGCGCCTCTGCCGAAGGCGGTACCGTCACTTCACGCATGACTGCGGTCTTCAGCCCAGAGAAGCTGAAATCGTAGCTGCTGTCGCGCTTGGAACGCGGAAACGCAAACGCCTTTGTGTTTCCCGTTTGGGCAGCACGCTCGATATTCGGCCCCCCCGGAAACGGCAGCCCCAGCATGCGCCCCACTTTGTCGAACGCTTCGCCTGCGGCATCGTCCAGGGTGCTGCCCAGGCGTTCATAATCGCCATGCCCCTGCATCAGCAAAAGTTCAGTATGCCCGCCAGAAACGATCAGCACAAGCACAGGAAACGTCACGTCACGGAAAGGCTGTGTCAGCCACAGGGAATAAACATGCCCTTCGAGGTGATTGACCCCCAGAAGCGGCTTGCCCGTGGCCAGCGCCAGGCCCTTGGCATAATTGATCCCCACCAGCAGTGACCCCACCAGGCCAGGGCCGCGCGTCACCGCAATCGCATCCAGTTTATCAAAACCGAGCCCGGCATCTTCCATGGCCTGATCCACAACCGCGCCGATACTCTCCACATGCGCGCGCGAAGCCACTTCCGGGAATACACCCCCGAACTGCGCGTGCAGGTCAATCTGGCTGGCGACAACGTTAGAAGCAATCGTCTTGCCATCGATGACAACAGCAGCGGCAGTCTCATCGCAAGAAGTTTCGATACCCAAGATGGTAGTCATGGCCGAATATCCGTAGGATTTTGTTCAGAACGTCCACCCTGTATGATACTATCGTGTGGATTGGAAAAACAGCCCCGCACGATGCATGCGGATTTTGAGGAAACGCAGGGAACGTAACCATGGAAACATATGCGGCATACATGCCTTTGCTCGAGTTTTCGGCAGACGATCTGGCCGCTAACCGGGATGGTCGGCTGAGCGAGATGCAGGATTACCGGCTGCGCCTGCGTCTGCGCCGCTCAATTGCGTCTGGAGTCATCATGGTGCTGGTGCTGGCATTTATCGCCACACTGCTGATTTTTGGCAGTTCGCGCGGCGGTTCGCCGATCCTGAGTGTGGTGGGCATTGGGCTGACGTTATGCAGCGCAGCCGTTACAGGGGTGTTTGCGCGTTACTGGATGCGGCTGAATGCAGACATTCGTGGCGGCACGGTGATGATCGTCAGCGGAAGCCTGGAACGGGTTATCAAGCCCGTCAACCGGGGGGTGGTTACGTACATTCTGCGCATTGGCGCGTCTGAGTTTGTGGTGGGCAAAGAGACGTTCAGCGCCTTTCTGCATGGCGGCCACTACCGCGTTTATCGCACGCCATACACGGGGGCACTCCTGGCGGCAGAGCATCTGGGTTGATGGCGGTAAGTCCATCAGGATGTGTCAGGGTGCAGGCAAATGCACCCTGACCGCTTTATTCGCCAGGCGAAATGTCCAGCTCAACCAGCAGTTGGTCACGCTCCACAACATCACCTTTGGCCACGTGGAGCGCTTTAATGCTGCCATCCTGCGGCGCGACGATGCGGATTTCCATCTTCATCGCCTCCAGGATAATCAGCGTTTGCCCGGCCTTCACGCGATCTCCTGCAGCAACCGCAGCTTCAACCACCTGTCCGGGCATCTGCGCGGTGAGAGATGATCCCCCGGCCACACCGCCAGCGCGACGTCGTGCCGGTTTTGGGTCAGCCGTAGAGAGCGTGAGCGCGGGGCGGTTCACGGCCTGAACAAACCGTTGGCGGTCATCGGCCTTCGCGTAGATCGTGTGGCGCTGGCCGTCCAGCGTGAGCTGGTAACCATGCGAGCCAAGCGAAACCACCGTTACGCGATACCGGGCATCACCAACCTGCGCGGTAAGCGTACCGTCGGCGCTGCGTTCCAGGCTCAACGTGTAGGTGTCACCCTGAAGTTCATAACGAAAGATCATGCATCATCCCGTTCAATGGCGGCATGCGTTTCTTCATACACGTCTGCCAGCGATGCACCCCGCGCCTTCATCAGCCGTGCAAAGCGTTTCTGGAACTGCATGGTGGCGAAATTGGTGAACTCCTCCACGTGTAATCCAAACGGAACCGGATCGTAAACCGCGAAAGCCTCTGTGACGACACCCAGGGCCGGCATCAACAGGGTGTTGAGCTGGTTTTCTGCGGCGTCCCACAACTGTGGGTGTTCTGCCAGAAGACGCGAAATCAGGAAGATCCCGTATGCAATATGGCGCGATTCATCCTGCTTAAGCAGGTCAACGGCGCGCAGCGTTGCAGGCAGGATGTTATTGGTACGCAGCACCGTGTAGTAGCTGTGATAGCCTGTTTCGGCCAGCACGCCTTCAACAATCATGTTGTAGGTCACAGAGGCCAGGATCTGCGCTTCGGGAGACTGGTCGGTTGTAAGACGGTCTAGCGCCTGGGGCAGCGCCTGGTAGAAGATGGTCTGGTAACTGGGCAGATGATAGCGCGACAAATCCGGGTTGCCACCCACCACTTCTGTGATGAAGCGGCTGAAGAAGTCTGTGTGCTTCGCTTCTTCCCAAAGAAAGGTTGTGAGGAACATCTCCTCTTCAATACGTCCTTCTTTGGCAACGGTCATAATCAGCGGCAGCAGATCCAGCGTGACCGCTTCTTCACCTGCCTGAAACTGCGCAGTGAGGCGCAGCAGAATATCCTGTTCTTCTGGGGCCAGCTTCTGCCAGTCTGCACGATCCTGCGTGAAATCGAAATCGCTGGGATTCCAGATCCCATACTTCTTGGCTTTCTCAAACAGCTTCATCGGTGGGCTGTCACGGCGCAGTCCACGCGTGGTGGTGGCAAAGGATTCACGAATCATTCATTTCACTCCTTCAAATAACCTTTCGCCCAAGTATACCGTTTCCGGGCACGATTTGCGTTATGATGGTTGCTGGCGGATCTCGGCAAGGCTGGTCTGCAAGCGGGACACGTCAGCAGTAACCTTATGGTCTTCGAAAAGAGGTCAGTACCATGAAGTATCATCCGGGGATTATCGGCGTTATTATGCTGCCCTTCATCATCACCGCATTTCTGCTGACGCTGTACAATAGCACCACCCACCCGGTTTGGGCAGATGAAATTGTTTACTGGCACGAAATTGCATCGGTTCGCGCGGTCGGGCTGAATTCCGGTTACTATACGTTCGAGGAACTGCCCGCACCCGCAGCCTACACGCATTTTGACACGCATGGCCCGGTTTTTCCGCTGCTGATGGCCGCCATAACAGCGCCGTTCCCCTGGCACTATACGTCTATGGTCTGGTTTAATCTGGCATTCATGGTGCTGGCACTGAGCGTGTTTGCCGCGCTCACCCGCGGGAGGAACCCTGCTGCGATTGCGGCTGTCATCGCGACGGCGTGGGTACTGCTGTTGTTTCTGCCCTATTCCATGCAGGAGGCTTTGCATGGCGCTGTGGCCATTGCAGCAGCCGCAGTGTTCTACGTGCAGCTTAACGGTCGGCTGGATCGTCGCGCGCGCCTCGCCGCCGCACTATTCTTCTGGATCATGTCGCTCATTCGGCTCACCTGGCTGGTGCTGCTGCTGCCGCTGCTGCTGCTGGATGCCCGCACGACGCGGCAGTTACTAAGCGGCGTAATACTTGTGGGTGTGGCCAGCATGCTGTCGCTGCTGTTGTACAGCGCATGGAGTGCGCCGTATCCTTACGGCTTCCTGGCCGCACTAACGAGCGCAGACTCCCCGCTGCTTGCCATCCGCCTGTTGGTGGAAAATGCCTCTGTGAATATCCGGCGCGTCCGTGTGGGCGATCCGATTGAGCTGCTGGTGCGGTACCAGGTGGTCGTCATGCTCATTGCACTGCTCATCGCTGCCCTCATCAGGCGCGGCCGTCTGCGTCAGCTCCGCGCCTGGCTGCCGCTGTCGCAGACGGAGATTGCCTTTCACCTCCTGAATCTCGGCGTCCTGGTGTGCATGCAGGTGATCATTTATGATGTATGGGACTGGCGCGATACACGCGTTATGGCACCGCATTTGCTTACCAGTCTGCTGGTGCTGGTGCTGTTCAACCGCTATCGCCTCGCCGGTCTGCTGATTGTTATGAACCTCATCCTGCTGCCGTCTTTCGTCTCTTCGTATGGGATATTCGCCGCAAATGCCAAAGAGAGTTTCGGTATCGGCGAGGTACCAAGGAACCAGATGGCGGATCACATCACTGCCTTTGCAGACAGCCTGAGCGGACTGGTGGTTTACGACCCAAACGCAGCGAGTGCCTGGTGCAACACCCTGCTGGCATCTGGTCTGTATCCGGAGATGGTCGGCGTGCCTGCCGGAATCGGGATCTCGGTCGGTTGGGTATTCAGGCCAGAGAAGCCTCCCAGGTCGCGCTATCTTCTGCTCTCAGACCCGCAGGCGGCGTTTGTCGAACAGGCTGCGCTGGTAGTCCTGGCGGAAACCTCACGCGGAACCCTGTACCTTAACCCGAACTGTGGCACGCGTGCGGAATGATCCAGGCTCGCATCAGATGGCGGGTTTTAGCACCCTGACCCCAATGCAGAAACCACCGATGCCGATTGGTCTTCTTGAAAAAACTGACCGAAAGCGATACTGTTATGAGGTACGGTTTCGCCGGGGTAGCCAGAGTGCAGCTCTGCCCCCCACCAGACGAAGCCGCGCTGCAACCCCAATCAGGGATACGCGTAAGTTGACGATAAGGGATACGTTGTGACAAATACACCACCTGCTGACCGCCGTTCGACCTCCAAATCGGGCGTGCTGCCGCGCCCAGTGCTGGAACCGGATAAACACCGTGAACCACCGGTTCCTGAAACGCTGCCAGAATTTAAAGACACTGGCGCTACCACGGGTGCGATGCCCGCAGTTGCCGAAGGCCATGACTCCAGCGCAGTAGGCGACGCAGATCGCATCAACGGAAATTAACCGGCCAGATCATGGTAACGCATGGCCAGATTTTTAATACGATGGTCGCGTTTTTCGAAGAGGACGAGTGGGACTTCCACTGGCTGGAAGATCGGCCCGTCCTCAGTATGAATTTCAGCGGCAAAAACGGCAAATGGACCTGTTACGCGCAGGCGCGCGAAGAACAGGAACAGTTTGTGTTCTATTCGGTTTGCCCCATCAATGTCCCGGATTCACGCCGCGGCAAAGTGGCAGAGTTCCTCACGCGTGCCAACTACGGCATGATTATCGGGAACTTTGAGATGGATTACAACGATGGCGAAGTCCGTTACAAGACCAGTATCGATGTTGAGGGCGACAGCCTTAGCCATGCCCTCATGAAACAGATGGTTTATGCCAACGTCATTATTATGGATCGCTATCTGCCTGGCATCCTGAGCATGATATACGGTGAACAAACCCCGCTCGATACCATCCAGCACATTGAAGGGTTCGCGGCATCCGGAGATACCTACAGCACCGACCACAACGCCAGAGACGATCATCGCCCAGGGAACCTGGGCAGTGACGAAACCGGTGACCAGGACGACGACGACATAGACGACCTGCCGGATGACGACTCGGATAACATCCTGGATGATCTTTCGCCGGAGTAACCCGGAACGCGCTGCGCCTGAAGCGACACCGGGCACAAGTCTAGCGCCTGGGCTGGGTTGAGATTCATGGCTGCCATGCTCACTGAAACAGGCACAAACGCTAACAGACCCTGGTGGGTCGCCTGTGTAGTGCAGCGCCATTGTTTGCGCTCAACATATGGCGCTGCTTATGCCAACTGACCCACTAAGTACAACCAAAGAATAAGTGTGGATGGCGTCCAGTAAATTGGCGCTGAACGTCCTACAGGATTTATCTGTCTGTAGTTAGAAGAAGCGCAGACGCTTGAACAAGACCAGCACCCCACCCGCCAGGAACACCATGAGTGTTAGCACGAACGGCACCCCCAACGCAGCGCTGAACGGCGGCCAGGTCTGCTCAAAGTTCATGCCATAAAAACCGCTGATGACCGTCAGAATACCGATGATGATCGTAATAATGGTGAGGCGGTTCACCACGAGATTCAACTGGTTTGAGGTGGACGAAACGTAAAGATCCACGATATTGTGGACGTTCTCACGCGTGATGTTCGTGATATCTGTCAGGCGGATCAGATGGTCGTGAACATCGCGCATGTAATATTCCAGCACATCATGGTGCGTCAGCAGATCCTCTTCGCGCCGCGTAAGGATGCTGAACATGTCTCGCTGCTGGCCAATAACGTGCCAGAGTTCGTTCAACGTCCGGCGCAGCTCGAACAGGCGGCGCAGCACATCTTTCGTCGGTTTGGCCAGCACTGTTTCGGTCAGATTCTCGATTTCGGTATCGATTTGATCCAGAACCGGGAAGTAGCCATCCACCACGGTATCGAGCAGGGCATACAGCAGGTACTCTGAAGAATAGAGCCTGAACATGGCCTTACGTTCGATGCGATCACGTGCTTCCCGTATGACCTGAGCGCAGTTTTCATGAACCGTGACGATATAATCGCGCCCGATAAAAATATCCAGCTCGCGAAAATCTGCGACTCCGTCTTCTATAACAATGTTGTTAATGATGATGAAAAGGTGATCGTCGTATTCTTCAACTTTGGGCCGCTGCTGCTGGTTGGTGGTGTCTTCGATTGCCAATGGGTGAAACCCGTACAGATCCTTAAGCAGCGTCAGGGTATTGGCGCGCGGTGTACAGATATCGATCCACAACACCTCTTTGTTTTCAGACACAAACTTCTTGATGTCTGGTGTCTGAACAGACCGCAGACCCTGCGCATTGAACAGCGTAACATCCATAGTGTTCTCTCGTGTAGAAACGGGGCAAACCTCTGCCTGTAGTTTAGCACAGGGTAGGTGAGTTGGCATTGCAGGCTGGTCTTAACCGGCGGCGCGGCTGTGGGCCGCATCGAATCAGCGAATGGCTGCATTGCGAAACAGGGGTGAAGTTATGTGGGCGCACAGCGTGGGTAGCGGGCGACACACGTGTCGTCCTGAAGAACACGCAGCCTGCCACAATCCGAATGCACCGGCATCGGAATCGCAAGATGTTTCTTTTGGGTGGATTTGGGTATACTTCGGCCTCAAAAGTAAAGATTTCATTTGCTGTAAGGGGAATAGTCTCTCATGACAGAAGCTCCTGTACTGGAAGTACGCGGACTTACCAAGCGTTTTCCAGGCGTACTCGCCAATGACCACATCGACCTGCAGCTCTACAAAGGACAGGTACTGGGGCTGTTGGGCGAAAATGGCGCGGGAAAATCCACACTGATGAACCTCATCTATGGACTGTATACCCCCGACGAAGGCGAGATCCTTATCGGCGGTAAACCGGTGACCATCAAAGATCCGAATGATGCAATCCGCCAGGGCATCGGGATGGTCCACCAGCACTTTCAGCTTGTCCCGGTGCTCACCGTCACCGAGAACATCATGCTCGGCAATGAATCGACCAACGGGCTGTTCCTGAACCGCCGTGCAGCACGTCGCCGCATTCTCGACCTGGCCCAACAATATGGGCTTAATGTGGATCCAGACGCGCTGGTGCAGGATCTGCCGGTGGGTGTGCAGCAGCGTGTTGAGATCCTTAAGGCCCTGTACCGTAATGCAGACATCTTAATTCTTGACGAACCCTCCGCCGTGCTGACGCCCCAGGAAACGGAGGGGCTGTTTGAGATTATGGAAACGCTGACGCGGCGCGGCGTTAGCATCATTTTCATCTCGCACAAACTTAAGGAAGTGCTGCGGATCTGCGACGCGATCGTCGTACTGCGCCTGGGAAAAGTTGTGGGCCAGGCCGACCCTAAACAGTCTACCCAGGAATCGCTGGCAGCGATGATGGTAGGGCGCGAGGTACTGCTGCGGGTAGAGAAAGCGCCAGCCTCCCCTGGCGAAGTTGTTCTGACCATTCAGGCGCTGGATGTATTTGATGACCGCAAACTGCATGCCGTGCGGAACTTATCGCTCGAAGTCTACTCGGGCGAAATTCTGGGGATTGCAGGTGTGCAGGGTAACGGACAGACCGAACTCGTAGAGGCCATTACCGGACTGCGCGAGATCGAAAACGGGCATATACAGATCGGATACCGCGAAGTCAGCAGCAGCAGTCCCCGCCAGATTACAGAATCCGGGGTTTGCCACGTGCCAGAAGATCGCCAGAAGAACGGCATGGTTGGCACTTTTCCAGTTAAGGATAACATCCGCCTGCAAACCTATTACCGACGCCCTTTTGCGAGCGGACTGGTGGCCAACGACCGCGAAATCAGCCAGAAAGCAGCCGCGCTGGTGACTGAATATGATGTGCGCCCGCCCAACATCAACGCCAGCATTGGCACGCTCTCTGGTGGAAACCAGCAGAAGACGGTCGTTGCGCGCGAATTTGCGCGCAAGAGCCTGCTGGTCATCGCCGCACAGCCCACGCGCGGCCTGGATGTCGGTTCGATTGAGTTCATCCACAAGCGCATCGTACACATGCGCGATGAAGGCAGTGGTGTACTGCTGGTTTCCACCGAACTGGACGAGATCCTCTCGCTTTCTGACCGCATCGCGGTGATGTATGCCGGGCGGATCGTGGCGGTGGTGCCGACGGCAGAGGCGACGCGCGAATCCATTGGCCTGCTGATGGCCGGTGTTGCCCAGAAAGAGAAGGAGGTGGTCAATGGCTAGTGCAACATACCCCACCACCCGGCAGCAGAACACGGCAGTGCGTGCCTGGGGGCGCATTTCAACCTCACTCGTGCCTGTTCTGGCCGTCCTGACCGCAATGATCTTCAGCATCCCGTTCATGATGGTGACAGGCGGCGCAGGCGATGTGCGGCGCGGCCTGGAAATTTCGCTCACGGCTTACGCCTCGCTGCTGGAAGGGTCAATCGGCCTGGCGGCGAACGATATCCTGCAGGTGGATGACGTAGACCAGGCAAGGCTCTACGCGCAGAGCAACGCACTCACCCAGCGCGACCTGAGACGCTTATCTGGCAGCGTTACCGCGCTGGTCGCCGCCGACCCGGATCTGATCCTCCAGTATGCAGCGACAGCCGCTGTGCTGGAAGACCGGCTGACTGTGGAAGCACTGGAGACGCTGGCAGATCGTATTCCTGCGATCCGGGCAGTGGGGACCGAAACGCTGCGTGCCATGCAGCCGCTGATCGCCGACCTGGACCAACTGCCGAGTTCGGATGTGTCGCAGCTTGCCCGCGAAATTGTGGCGGCGACAGGGATTGATGCTGAACAACGCGCGACACTCAGCACGCTGGTGCCTAGCACAAACGATATCGAAGACAGCGTGCTTTACGACTACTTCGCCGTCGTCAACGAACGTGGCATCGGCGCGCTTGTGCGGATGCTGGAACAGCTTACCGTCCTGGAAGGGCTGGGGTTGACCATCACAAGCCCAGAAACTTATGACCTTGAGGCGATTGGGATACTGGGTACAGACCCCGAATTTGGCGCGGACGTGGTGCAGCGCCTGGCAGCAATCGAGCAACAGCTCGAAGCGGCAGGCATCACAGACGAAGCTGCGCTGTCCCGCCAACTGAACCTGGTGAACAGTATGTATGGCGAGGATATCCTGACCCAGGAAGATGTTTCGACCGCGCTGGAGACGGAACTCGAGCCGTTTCTCGCCGCCAATCTGGTCATCTATCGTCCCGGCAACCAACCCCTGCTGATCAATCCCGGTTCGACCGCCCCCGCAGGCATTATCTATGATCGTCGTGGCACCGAAGACCCGGCAGATGACCGCGTGACCGCGGCGTATCTGCGGCTGGGCGAGCGCGTGGTGCTGTTCTTCCCCGCCAATCTTGAACGGATGCTGGTGCGCGCCATCCCGTTTATCCTGGCTGGCCTGGCGGTGGCAGTGGCCTTTAAGTCGGGGTTGTTTAACGTCGGCGCGGAAGGTCAACTGTACATCGGGGGCATCTTCGCGGTGTACATCGGTTTTGCGGAACCCTTTGCCAATCTCCCAGGGATGATTCACGTGCCGCTGGTACTGGCCGCAGGCATGCTGGGGGGCGCACTGTGGGGGGCGGTTCCAGGCGCACTCAAAGCCTTCACCGGCGCGCACGAAGTGATCACCACCATCATGCTGAACTTTATCGCCATCAATCTGCTGGACTGGATGATTAAGGCAACCAATCCCTATATACTGGGCGATCCGTCTGCCAGTTCGCCGCGCACGCCTTTCGTACATGCCTCGGCCAGCATGCCGTCTTTCAGTGAACTGGCAGGCACATGGTTCCTGCTGGCCGGTGTCATCCTGCTGCTGTTCGGGCTGTATGTGCGGCGAGACGCAATCCGTGACGACGCGCGCCAGGTCATCCGCCCCGTGGTCAACGCGCTCCTGGTGGTGGTCAGCGGGTACTTCCTGGCCTGGGGGAGCGTGAACAGCGCACTGCATGTGGGCCTGGTCCTGATGATTCTGATGGTCTCGTTTGTCGATTGGTTCCTGGAGCGCACCATTCCGGGCTTTGAACTGCGCACGGTAGGCGCAAACCCGAATGCCGCGCGCTATGCCGGGATGAACGTCAAATGGAACATCGTGTTTGCGCTGGCGCTATCCGGGGCGCTGGCCGGGCTTACAGGCGCGATCGAAATCTCCAGTGTGCAGCTCAACCTTCAGCCCGAGTTCTTCTCTGGCCTGGGTTTCGACGCCATCGCGGTTGCGCTGCTGGCGCGGTTGAATTTGCGCAACCTCATCCCGGCTGGGCTGCTGTGGGCCGCACTGGCCACCGGGGCCGGGCTGATGCAGGTTCGCGCAGATATCGGTATCGAACTGGTGCGCATCATACAGGCGCTCATCATCATGTTTGTGGCGGCAGATATGATTATTCGTTTCCTGTGGCGTGTGCCAGAGGCCAGCGAAGCAGAAAAGGCCACATCGACTGTTGCAGCGGGCTGGGGGAGCTAAAGCATGGCCACACAGGTATTCACACAACGTTCACTGGTTGCCGATCTGCGGGAGAACTTCTCATTCACCCGTCTCGGCGTATTTGCGGTTATGTCCGTGCTGCTGGGCCTGGTGCTGCTCATTAAGGTCCCCCAGGACATCCCGGCAGAGTCGATCACAACGCTTACCTTTGGCGAAGGCATTGGCGACATCCGAATCTACACGCAGAGTTTCGGCATCCTGGTGGGGTGGGCATACTTCCTGGGCGGCATTTTCGGGCTGCTGCCGGTAAGGCAGCTTCGTCAGGTCAGGCTGACCGGTATGGTGATGGCCGGCGCACTGCTGGTGCTGACCGCTGTGGTACTCACAACCATCAACGGCAATGCCAACCTCACCCAGACCCTGGAGTCTTCTTTCCGGCTTATGACGCCGATTGCCATCGGCGCGCTGGCCGGATTATGGTGCGAACGGTCTGGCGTGGTGAACATCGCCATCGAAGGCATGATGCTGACCGGGGCCTGCTTCGGGTTCATCGCCTACACGGTCCTGGCCCCCACCATGCCAGCCCAGACTGCGCTTTACATCGGTGTGGCGGTCGCTGTCTTCTCTGGCGGCATCATCGCGCTTCTGCACGCCTGGCTGTCCATCACGTTCCAAATCAACCAGATTATCAGCGGCACCGTGCTGAATATTCTGGCGGTGGGCATCACCAGCTTCCTGCGCCGCGAAGTGCTGCTTTCGTCGCGCGCGGCGCGGGAAACACTGCGCATCATCGAAGTACCCGTTCTGTCAGAAATCCCCATTCTGGGAAAAGTGCTGTTCACCGGCAAACCCATCTTCCTGAGCATGTTCATCCTGGTGATCGTCTCGCACATTGTGCTGTTCTACACGCGCTGGGGGCTGCGCACACGCGCTGTGGGAGAAAACCCGCACGCAGCAGATACCCTCGGCATCAACGTGGCGGCCAATCGCTACATCAATGTGGTCGTTGGCGGGATGATTGCCGGATTTGCCGGGGCATGGTTCTCGCTGGAAACCGTAGGCAAATTTGACGACGGCATGACGGGCGGTTTGGGGTTTATCGCGCTGGCGGCCATGATTTTCGGCAAGTGGATGCCGTTTGGGGTGTTCACCGGGGCACTGCTCTTTGGCTTTTCGCAAGCGCTCAACTCACGCTTCCAGATTCAGGGTGTGGCGATTCCGTCGCAGTTTGTTCAGATGACCCCCTACATCGTGACCATCGTCGTGCTGGCGGGGCTGGTAGGACGTGCCACAGCGCCTAAGGCAGACGGCATACCGTACAAGAAGGAATGAGCGTGCGCATAACCGGGTACGCTGGGCACACAGCACTGCCAGAAAGCTGTGGGTACGGGCAGGATTGAGCGCCACCGCGCCGGCATATAAGTCTTGGCACAGCGGCAGGATTGGAATCCCCAGGGGACATCGCAGGCGTTGTCCCCTGACGTTTGGCTTTCTTGAGCGGTCAACCACAGCGTGACTACCAGGAACTGCGCAGGTACGGTGTGCAGCCTGAAGTCCTCACCCCCGGCCCCCTCTTACGCGCACTTCGCCGGGAGAGCGGTGCAACGCTTTGCACCCCCTGTGCATACTGCCGCAGCCGCCTGGCCGTATGCCGTGCAAGCGCGCCGGTTACTGCGCCTGGGCAAGATTGGCGGGCAGGTTAAACGCACATTCCAGCCTGTTACTGCCGCGTGCGGCCACCGGACAATCCGCCAGCACCTCAGAGCCGCTGCGCACTTCGAAAATCTGCTCAGACCCCTGCTGCCGCCAGAAAGCATCTGCCGGAATCACACTGACCTGCGTGTGAACCAGACCGGTGCAGCGCCATTCCGGCGCGCTGAAGTTCACGCTGCCGCGCAGAATGACGACACACTCCCCAGGCGGAATAATGTTGCCATTGATCTGATCGGCAAATCCTGTGGCGGCAGCGCTGCGCGCCAGCACCAGGGTGGATGCGTTGATAGTAAACGCGCTCTCGTTGCGCAGCACCAGTATCGTGTCGTCATACGCAATGCGCACCGGCAGCCCATCTCCACTGGGTACAAGCGGTACACTGGTCGGCATAGTTGTCGGTTGAACCTCGGCGGCGGTAGTGGGGGTGGCAGGCTCAGCAGCCTGTGTGTCTGTGGGAGGTATGGTCGCGTTGGCGGCAGCCACCGATGTACCGTCGCTGGCTGCGGTGGTCGCCTGTATCGTGTTTCTCGGCGTTGCCGGGGTACTGCCGGGTGTACCCGTGCCGGATCCTGCGTTCAGCCCCGGCAGTATGGCCACTACTGCGATGAGGGCCACAATGGCGATGGCTGCAACTGCCACCAGCGGCACCACGTTGGTCGTGCGGGCAGGAGGGGTCACAGTGGGAGGCTCGCTTTGCGCCGGGCTTTTTGCGCTGGGACCCGGCTTCTCTATCGAAGGGCGCACCGGCTGGCGGTTCTCGTCAAAGAACAGGGTTTTCACACCGCCGGGCTGCCCCCCAGACATTGGAACAATGCCCTCGGTTTCTTCGAGATCGCTGCCATAGGCACTACGCACAGCATTGATGAATTCGGTCGCTGTGCGGTGGCGGCGAATGGGGTCTTTGCTTAGGGCCTTCAGCAGTTCGCGCTCCACACTCTCTGGAATATTGGGGTTCACCGAGCGGGGCGGGGGCGGCGGCTCACTGATGTGACTCAGGGCGATCTGCATGGGGGTGTCTGCCCTGAAGAGCATGTCCCCGGTCAGGATTTCATAAAGCACAACGGCCAGCGAGTAAATATCGCTCTGCGGGACGCTTTTCTCTGAGGCCAGCGCCTGTTCCGGAGAGATGTAACGCGGCGTTCCGAAGGCGGTGCCCATCGTCTTATCCACAGACTGACGCAGCACCAGCCCGAAATCGGTGAGGTAAGCTTTGCCGTTGCGGTCGATGAGGATGTTCGAAGGTTTGATATCCCGGTGGATGATTCCGGCGGTGTGGGCATAATCCAACGCGGAGGCAATTTGCAGCAGAATTTTGAGCGCGCGTGCTGGATCCATGCGCTTGCCTTCTTTGCGCAGATCAGAGATCTGATCGGCAAGGTCTCGGCCATCAATGAAGCGCATCGCCAGAAAATACAGGCCTTCATACTCCCCGAACTGATAGATCGGGACGATATTGTCGTGTTCCAGAGCCGCCACCGCGCGCGCCTCACGCTGAAACCGTTCGGTAAGCGTTTCGTCCATTTCCATCAATTCACGCATCAGGACTTTTACCGCAGCGCGCCGCTGTAGCTTGGTATCCATCCCAACATAGATGCGCGCCATACCGCCAGACGCAAGCATCTCAACGAGTTCATAATCCCCAAGTTTCTTGCCAATGAGGACACTTTTTTCGTCGCGCGTGTTCTGATCCGTCATGAGTCACCTGTCTTGTACCGACGCATTCGCTATCACGCTAATACTAACACATTGAGGCGCGAATTTCCGTCGAGATTGTGGAGATCGGTGGGGTGTCGGTGGAGAAAGGCTGGCTGATCGCAGAGAATCTAGCCAGCCTTGAAACTGCGCTGACTGGCTAACGTGGTTTGAGTAAGAAGGTATGCAGCAGACCGGCCAGGGTGCCACCGCCAAAAATGCCGACGAAGTAGGGCAACACATAGCTGAGGTCGCCCCCGCCAATGAGCGCGGGTCCCAGCGTGCGCGCCGGATTCAGAGAAGCGCCGGTATAGGTACCCCCCGCCAGGATGCTGGCAGTAAGTGTGAAC
>CAZQIJ010000018.1:0-25000 GCA_964592955.1 uncultured Anaerolineaceae bacterium | reverse complement strand
CTTGAGGTAAGCGCGTTCCTGGGCATTCTGGCACAGCGACAGCGCCCGTTCGTAAGCGTCTGCCGCTGCCTCGATCTGGCGCGCGCGGCGCAGCAGGTCCGCACGGGCGGCATGAAACGGATAGTAATCCTGCAGGGTCGCTTCCAGCGCATACAGGAGGCGCAGCCCGGCCTGCACCCCATCGGCCATTGCAACGGCCACCGCGCGGTTGACTTCTACCACGGGGGAGGGATGCAAACGGAACAACGCGCTGTACAACGCGGCAATCTGCGCCCAGTCCGTATCTTCGTAGCGGGGTGCGGCGGCATGCAGCGCACTGATCGCCGCCTGGACCTGATAACGTCCGGGTTGGTTCAGCAGCATGGCTTTATCCAGCAGCGCGGTGCCTTCGCGGATTGCGTCGTGGTTCCACAGGCTGCGATTCTGGTCTTCCAGCAAGACCAGTTCGCCCGCGTCGTTGATGCGCGCTGGACGGCGCGAATCGTGCAGCAGCATGAGCGCCAGCAGGCCGCGCGCCTCGGCACTTTCCGGCAGCAGTTCCACCAGCACCCTGCACAGCCGAATCGCTTCGTCGCAGAGGTCGCGGCGGATGAGTGCATCGCCGCTGGTGGCCACATAACCTTCGTTAAAGATGAGATAGATCACGGTCAGCAGCGCATCCAGGCGCTCTGGGAGATGCTCTGCCGCCGGGACACGGTAGGGGATTCCGGCGTCTCGAATTTTGATTTTCGCGCGGGTCAGCCGTTGGGCCATGGTGGGGACGGGCACCAGGAATGCCCGCGCGATTTCGACCGTCGTCAGCCCCGCCAGTGTCCGCAGCGTCAGCGCCACCTGTGCTTCCGGCGAGAGTGCCGGGTGGCAGCAGGTAAACATGAGCTTCAGGCGTTCGTCGGGGATCATGGAATCGTCTTCTTCTGGGTTGTCATCTGGGACTGTGCCCGCGCCCGCCGCATCTGCAATCCTGGTCTGGTGCCGGGTGAAGGTGGTATTCCGGCGCACGCGGTCGATGGCGCGGCGCTTGGCGACTGCTGTCAGCCACGCTGCCGGATTCGCCGGAATTTCGCCCTTGCTCCATTGCTGCAGCGCAATCACCAGCGCATCCTGCAGGGCATCTTCGGCCAGCGTGAAATCCCCGAACTGGCCGATGAGAACAGCAAGCACGCGCCCTTGTTCCTGACGGAAGATCTGGTCGATGAGGCTGGTGACAGCAGGCACAGACACGCCCCGTTTAGCTCCAGACGACCACCGGGCGAATTTCGATGGTGCCATCCTTCGCGCCTGGAATGAGCGCGGCCATCTCGATGGCTTCATCCAGGTCTTTGCAGTCCAGAATGTAGAAGCCGCCAAGCTGCTCGTGGGTTTCGGCAAACGGGCCGTCGATGACAGCGGTCTTGCCATCACGCACGCGGACGCTGGTGGCGGTCTTCGTGTTTTCCAGCGCTTCGCCAGAGACCATCACGCCGCGCTGAGCCGCGATCCCGCTGAACACGTTATAGGCCTGGATTTCTGCTCCCATGTCGGCCTGGGACATGTGGGCGCGGGCGGCTTCGTTTCCGTAGATCAGAATCATGTACTTCATTTCCTGGGCTCCCTGTGGTTGTTTTGGTTACAGATAATGGGTCCGGTTTTCACCATTCTGCAGAAACGTCGAATGCGCAGTGCTGAAATCGACAGCCTTTCCACACCTCTCATGTTTTACTCATGTTCAGACCGCACAACCCTTACCACGATTATACAAGCAGAATACGCCACGTTTATCCATACCGTGTTAGCCCGGTGCACCCGGAATCGTATACGATTTAATGAGAATCGTATACGATTCCGGAAAGTCTGTGGTATACTACTTGTGCGACTTGACCAAAACAACCAAGAGAGTCTGTACAAGATGCACAGACAAGGTCACTTCTGATGCAGTTCGGACGAATTCAGCGCGTAAAGACCACTGCCGAAACGATTGCCGATGCGCTGCGCTCTGCCATTCTACAGGGCAGGCTGCACAGCGGGCAGTCCCTGCGCCAGGATGAACTGGCGGCAGAATTCAACGTCAGCAAGATTCCGGTGCGCGAAGCCCTGGTACAGCTTCAGGCAGAGGGGCTGGTCACGCTGCACCAGAATCGCGGGGCGGTGGTATCGCGCCTCTCGTATGCCGAAGTAGACGAGATCTATACCATGCGCAGCGCCCTCGAACCTATCGCGCTGCGCCGCGCCATCCCACACATGACCCCGGCAGATTTCCTTAATGCCGAGCATATCCTGGATCACATCGACCACGAAACCGAAGGTTCGCGCTGGGCGGAATGGAACTGGCAGTTTCACGAGACGCTGTATGTGCCTGCCAGAATGCCGCTCATCGTACAGACGGCGCGCGAGATGCACAATAACGTCGCGCGGTTTTTGATCTTCCACTACCTGGACCGCACCCACCTGGAAAAATCGCAGCGCCAGCACCGGGAAATCCTGGCGCGCTGCCGGGCAGGGGATGCCGAGGGCGCGGTGGCCCTGCTGGTGGAACATCTCAGCGACCCGGTGGACGTATATGCTATCCAAGCAGCCCAAGAGAAGGAATAGACCGTTATGGCAATAAATGTGAATTCTGAACCCGTCCTTTTTGACCTTACCCGCGCAGACATCATCGAGCATTACCGCATTGCCTACCGCAGCCGTCAGGTGAGCTTGCTGGGGCGCAACGAGGTGCTTAGCGGACGTGCCAAGTTCGGGATTTTTGGCGACGGTAAGGAACTTCCGCTGATCGCGCTGGCCAACAGTTTTCGTAAGGGCGATTGGCGCAGTGGCTATTACCGTGACCAGACGCTCATGTTCGCCCTGGGCGAACTGACTGTGGAACAGTTCTTCGCACAGCTTTATGCCCATGCAGATTTCACCGCCGATCCGTCGTCCGGTGGCCGCCTGATGAATGGGCATTTTCTGACGCACAGCCTGGATGAACACGGGCAGTGGCGCGACCTCACCGCGCAGTACAACACCGCTGCGGATGTTTCGCCCACAGGCTCGCAGATGCCGCGCCTGGTGGGTCTGGCGTATGCCTCGCGCCTGTACCGCGAACTGGATGAGCTGAAGCACTTCAGCGCGTTTTCGGATAACGGCAGGGAAGTTGCGTTTGGCATTATCGGCAACGCCAGCGCCGCCGAGGGCATGTTCTGGGAAGCGCTGAACGCCATTGGCGTGCTGCACGCGCCTGCGGTGATCACCATTCTGGATGACGGCTACGGCATTTCGGTGTCCAACGAACACCAGATCCTGAAGCAGGATTTTACGGCAGTGCTGCAAGGCTTCCGCCGCGAAGCGGATGGCGATGGCTATGATCTCTACACGGTGCGCGCCTGGGATTACGCCGGGCTTATCGACACCTATGCTAAGGCGGCGACGAACGCGCGCGAACATCACATCCCGGCCATCATCCATGTGATTGAGTGCACGCAGCCGCAGGGGCACTCCACAAGCGGCAGCCACGAACGCTACAAGAGCGAAACGCGGCTGGCTTGGGAATGCGAATTCGACTGTCTGACGCAGATGCGTGCCTGGATGCTGGCTGAAGGCATCGTCACCGATGCTGAACTTGAACATTGGGAAGCCCTGGATCGTGAACAGGTGCGCGGCCAGATGAAAGCCGCCTGGAATGCCTTCGTCCAGGCGGTGGAAGCCGAACGCGAGCAGGTGCGCCTCATCCTCGAAGATCTGGCCGCGGTGTCGCGCCACGCGGATCGCCTGGACGACATCATCGACCGCATGCAGGATACATTCTACCCCAAGCGCAAAGACCTGATGGAAGCGGCGCTGGCGGCGCTGCTGGTAACGCGCGACGAGAACATCCCCGTGCGCGAAGACCTGATTGCATGGCGCAGCGCGCAGCGCCCTGTGTATGACCGGCTGTACGGATCGCACCTTCACAGCGAAAGCGAAGACTCGCCGCTGCTGGTGCGCGAGGTCAAACCGGTATACAATGCGCAGCCGCCGATGGTCTATGGCTATCAGGTACTCAACGCATTTTTCGAGGCCGCGATAGGCCGTGATCCGCGCATCATCGCATTCGGTGAGGACGTCGGCTTTCTGGGCGGCGTCAACCAGACGCTGGCAGGACTGCAAGCCAAATACGGGCCGCTGCGTGTGGCAGATACCGGCATCCGCGAAGTGACCATTGCGGGCCAGGCGATTGGCATGGCGCTGCGCGGCCTGCGCCCGATTGCAGAAATCCAGTACCTGGATTACCTGCTGTATGCGCTGCAAATTCTCGCCGATGACCTCGCCATCCTGCACTGGCGGACTGTGGGGCGGCAGAAAGCCCCGGCCATTATCAGCACGCGCGGGCATCGCCTGGAAGGGGTGTGGCATGCGGGGTCGCCGATGGCCGGTATTATCAGCCTCGTGCGGGGGATGCATGTGTGCGTCCCGCGAGATATGACGCGCGCCGCCGGGTTCTACAATACGCTGCTGCAGGGGGATGATCCCGGCATTGTGGTTGAAGTGCTGAACGGTTACCGCGTGAAGGAACCGATGCCTGCGAATATCGCAGCGCTTACCGTTCCGCTGGGTGTGCCCGAAGTGCTGCGCGAGGGCCGCGATGTGACCCTGGTTACGTATGGCGCGATGTGTTCAATCGCCCTCGAGGCGGCGCGGATGCTGGCCGAAGTGGGGGTGGAACTGGAAGTGATCGATGTGCAGACCCTGCTGCCGTTTGACCTTCACGGGCGCATTCTGGAATCGCTGAAAAAGACCAGCCGCATCGTCTTTACCGATGAAGATGTGCCGGGCGGCACAACGGCCTACATGATGCAGCAGGTGCTGGAGGCGCAGGGCGGCTACCATTGGCTGGACGCCGAAGCGCGCACGCTCCCGGCCAGGCCGCATCGCCCTGCCTATGGCACAGACGGAGGGTATTTCTCCAAGCCGAACATCGAAGATATCTTCGAGGTGGTGTATGGGTTAATGCACGAGTCTAACCCGGCGCGCTACCCGATGTTTTATTAAGTGGAGCCTCACGATGAGTAAAAATGTGGTCATGCCCCTGATGGGCGAAGGCGTTGATGAAGGGACGATTGTCCGCTGGATGAAGGCCGAGGGGGATACCGTCCGGCGCGATGAGCCGATTCTCGAAATCGAAACCGACAAGGTAACAGTCGAGGTCAATGCAGAACAGGAAGGCGTCATCCTGAAGATTTATGCGCAGGCCGGGCAGGTGATGCGCGCAGGGGCGGTGCTGGCGGTCATCGGGGAACCGGGTGAGGCTGCCCCCCAAACGGCCCGCGCCAGCCGTGCTGCTGCGCGTGCCGTCACAACCGCCGAAGGCGCGCGCGCCGCAGTGACCGCCGCGCCAGAGGCGAGCGCACCGCCGACGGTCATAGAGAAGGCCACCACGCGTGACGTTAGTGGTGTGCGCGTAACGCCGGTGGTGGCGCGCATGGTGCAGGAACACCGCATCGACCCGCGCGCCGTCAGTGGATCCGGGCGCGATGGGCGCATCACCAAGCAGGATGTGCTGGACTATCTGCAATCCGTTGAGCATGGCGAAACGCCAGGGCAGCCGGTGGCGGCCAACGGCGCTCCCGCGCGCGACGTGAACGGGGATGCTGGCGATGATCCCGCAGATCACGTCATCGCACCGGCCCCACAGCGCAAAGCGGACCCCGTGCTGCGCGAACCTGGTGACGAGCTTGCGACGCTTTCTGGCATGCGGCGCGGCATCGCGGACCATATGGTGCGGAGCAAACACACCAGCCCGCATGTTACCACCCTCTTCGAGTTTGACTTCTCGGCGGTCGATAAGCACCGCAGCGCGCACAAAGCAGAATTCGCGCGCGATGGCGTCAAGCTCACGTTTCTGCCGTATCTGGCGCTGGCAACGGTAACGGCGCTGAAGAAACACCGCATGGCAAACGCCAGTTGGACGGACGACGGAATCCTGCTCAAACGCGCCATCAACCTGGGCATCGCGGTGGCCGTGCCGACCGGGCTGCTGGTGCCGGTGGTGCGCGGTGCCGATGCGCTTAATCTGCTGGGGATGGCGCGGGCCATCAATGACCTTTCAGACCGTGCCCGTACCAACCAGCTTAAGCCAGACGAAGTGCGCGGCGGCACGTTCACCATCACCAATCACGGCACATCCGGCAGCCTGGCCGGTACGCCCATCATCAACCAACCGCAGGTTGGCATTCTGGGGATCGGCGTGATTGAGAAGCGCGTGAAGGTGATCAATGACGCCATCGCCATCCGGTTGTGCGCTTATATCAGCTTCAGTTTTGACCATCGCATTCTGGACGGCGCGACTGCCGACGCCTTTGTGATGGACATCAAACAGGGGGTTGAGCACTTCAGCGGGTAAGATTGGCGCGGGTCGGTGTGTCTCAGGCGTGCTGCCTGCTGCCGTCGCAGGGGAGCAGGTGGCGCGCCGTCGGTAAACAGACGGTGGGGCGGCATGTGCAAAGCACCGCACACGCCTTATAATCGTGAAAACCGTACGAGGAGACACACCATGTTATCACAACCGGCTTATCGCATTGAAGGTGGATACCCGGTCGTTGGCGAGATCACGACGCTGGGGGCGAAGAACTTCGCCACCAAAGCGATGGTCGCCGCGCTGCTGAGCGACAAACCCACCACGCTGACCAACGTCCCACCGATCGGCGATACCAGCATCACCGCCGATATGCTGACCGACATCGGCGTCTCGGTGACGTATATGGCCGATGATACGATGACCATCGATCCTTCCACCATCAACACGTTTAACGTCACCATGCCCACCTCTGGCAGCAACCGCATTCCGATTCTGCTGCTGGGTGCGCTGCTGAACCGCAGCGACGAGGTTTCCGTCCCGGTGCTGGGCGGCTGCAACATCGGCGAGCGCAAGATCGATTTTCACCTGCAAGCCATCGAAATGCTGGGCGGCGAGGTGGAGATGACCGAAGTCGGCTACATTGCCCGCCGCAAAACCTCCCGCCTCAAAGGAACACACATCCATCTGCCGTATCCAAGCGTGGGTGCCACCGAAAGCTGTCTGTTCCTCAGTGTGCTGGCAGAAGGCCGCACAGTGATTACCAACGCAGCCCTTGAACCCGAAATCTTTGAACTGATTACCATGCTGCGCTCGATGGGCGCAATCATCTTCACCACACCCCACCGCGAGATCCGCGTGGAAGGGGTCGAAAAGCTGCACGGCACCTGGATGGCGATGCTGGGCGATCGCATCGAGGCGGCGTCCTGGGCGTGCCTGGCGGTCGCTTCAGAGGGCGATATCACCGTTCACGGCATCCGCCCAGATACGCTTGGCAACTTTCTGGGCTATCTGCGACAGGTTGGGGGCGGGTTCGACCTGGTGGGCAGAAACAGCATCCGCTTCTACCGTGAAGGCGCGCTGCAGCCTGCCGTCATCGAGACGGATGTGTACCCCGGATTCTCTACCGACTGGCAGCAGCCTTTTGCCATCCTGCTGACGCAGGCACACGGGATTTCCGTAATCCACGAAACGGTTTACGAAAAGCGTTTCGGCTACCTGAAGGCATTAGAGAGCCTGGGCGCGAAGACGCAGCTTTCTACCCACTGCCTGGGTGGGCTGGCCTGCCGCTTCAAGGATCAGAACCACAATCACAGCGCCATTATCATTGGCCCCACCCCGCTGGAGGCCGCTGGTGAAATGGTAATTCCTGACCTGCGCGCGGGCCTGGCCTACGTGATTGCCGCCGCGATTGCCGAAGGCACCACAATCCTGACCGGGATTCCGTTCCTGGAGCGCGGTTATGGGGACATTGTGCCGCGCCTTTCTGCCATGAACCTGAAGATTGATCGCATCCAGGCGCACATGCCAGAAGGTGCGCTGCGGGTCGCCGAGGGCGTTACGCTGGGCTGATCTCCACTTTCGGGTACTGCTGGCTGCCGGGGAGGTGGAATCCTCGGCGGCTGTATCCCCCGCCATTCCTCCTGATCAGGCGTGCGCATCAGCACCTCTTCTGCATTCTCCTGTTGTGTGCGATTTTTCTAATTGCTGCTGCGCTGTATAATAACCAAATACACGCGCTTCGGCGCACAGCACATGTTCACACACCAAGAGGGTGGTATGACAGTTTCAGTGTGGCAGGCAGAAGGCAACCAGCCCATTCGCGAGGTCGATACACTGGTCGTAGGCGCGGGGCTGGTAGGGACGGCATCGGCCTTTTTCGCGGGGCAGCTTGGCGCTCAGGTCGTCATCACCGAAGCGCGCGACCTGGCGCTGGGTGCCAGCGGGCGCAACGCCGGGTTCATGATCACGGGGCTGGATGCCTATTATCATCATGCGATTGCGCATTACGGGCATGCCGTCACCCGTGAGGTGTATGCGCTCTCAGAAAAGACGCACCGCTACTGGCGCGAATTTGCCAGCAGGGGCACCGTGCGGCTGGAAGAGTGCGGGTCGATGCTGCTGGCAGAAAGCGCCGCAGAAGCGGCAGAACTGCGCACCGCTTACGAAGCCATGAAAGCGGATGGTATTGAGCCGGTCTTCCACGACAAAGATCCGCTGGGGCGCGGCTTTTATGCCGCCATCCACCAGCCCTGGGATGCGGCGGTGCAGCCAGTTGAACTGGTGCAGGCGGTCTTCCACCAGAGCGGGGCAGAACTGGTCGAAAACAACGAGATGTATGCGCTGCGCCAGATCGATCCTGAGTGTGTGGAAGTGGCCACCCGCAAATTCATCTTCAGGGCGCGGCGGGTGCTGCTGTGTACCAACGCCTACTCACCGTATGTCCACCCGTTCTTTGTGGGCAAAGTGATTCCCACGCGCGCCCAGTGTATTGCCACTGCGCCGCTGCCGGAACCTGTGATTGCGACCTGCGGCTACAGCGATTATGGGTTCATGTACTATCGCATGACGTTTGACAACCGCCTGCTGATCGGCGGTGGGCGCAAGACCAACATCGCGCTCGAAAACGATACCAGCGATGACCGCACCAGTGACCCCGTGCAGCAGGTGCTGGAGGCGTATCTGCGCGACCGTTTTCCAGAGGTCACCGCGCCCATCGAACGCCGCTGGGCGGGAATTATGGGGTTCACACCAGACGGCCTGCCGCTGGTGGGCACACTGCCAGATATGCCGGCCGTCGGTTTCGCGGTGGGTTTTAATGGGCATGGGTTGGCGTTGGGATCGGCCACCGCTGAACGGGCGGTCGATATGCTCTTTAATGGCACGCATCCGGGAGCGCTTGCGCTGGATCGCCCCACGCTGGCCAAAGCCATACACTGAGTGGAAGGTGTCACTCGCAGCCTGTTTCTGTCATCTGTTATAATGCTTAATATCCGGGATTACCTGTACCCGGTTTAGAGTGAGTAAGTGTCATCATGCCTGAACGACAGCAGCCCACATTCGAAGATCTAGAGCTCCTGGGAGAAGTCTCCAAGCTTCTCACGCTGCACGATGTCGATAATGTCCTGAAAGAGGTGGTCAGGATCGCGGCGGATTCAGTCGGTGCCCTTCACGGCAGCCTCTTTCTCTACGAAAGCAGCAACCTCACCTGGGACCCTATCCATACCATGCGCCGCCTGAACAAAGACGCCTCGCGCGATGCTGTCGATACCGTCACGCGCGAAGGTCTGGCGGGTTGGGTGCGCCGCAAAAAGCTCGGCGTCATTATCCCGGATACCCAGCAAGACCCGCGCTGGTACCGGTTCCCGTATGACAAAATCGAAGTGCGTTCGGTGCTGTGTGTGCCGCTCATCTATCAGGAAGAGGTGCTGGGTATCGTCACGCTGGTTCACGAGCAGGTGGACTACTTCACCAGTTATCACCTGCGCCTGATGACCATCATCGCCAACCAGGCGGCGGTCGCCATTCGCAGTTCACAAACCTTCAACCGCATGGAGTCTCAGCGCCGTCAGCTAGAGGCAGTGCTGCGCGCCACGCCCGACCCGCTGCTGGTGCTGGATACCGAGGGGTACGTGCTGCACGCCTCTAACGGTGTCGAAGCGCTCAGCGGGCCGGTTACCGCAGCAGATCTGCCGGGTATGCCCGTTGCAGAACTGGCCGAAATTGACGCCATGTTTGCGCCGGTGGCACAGCTTATCGGCGAATCGCCGGATCGTGTGGAAACGTGGTCGTTTGATGTGCATTCCGAGCCGCTGGATCGCGACTTCATCGTCAACGTGTCTGTATGGAAGGACGAGGCAGACGCAGATCGGCACGCTGGCTATATCGCCATCTTCAACGATATCACCGCGCTTAGCACGCTGAGCCGCTTTAAGGACCGCATGCTGCACCTGGTCTCGCACGATCTGCGCACGCCTTTAGCGCTTATTACCGGCTATGCAGACATGATGGAACTGGAACTGACAGACATCGATTTTCCGGTGCTGCGGGAATATGTCGGCTCAATTCAGAAAGGCAGCGCGCGCATGTTCCAGCTCCTGGATAACCTGCTGCGCGTCGAGAAGATCCGCAGTTCCCCCATCGAACTGCACGAGATGCTTCAGATGAACGACGTGCTGCGCAGCGTGGTCGATGACCTGGAACCGCTGGCCGCCCAGAAACAGCAGAAACTGGCGCTGTTTATTGAGGCGGAAGATGATGCCGAGGTCTTTGGGGACAGCGTGTTGGTGCGGCAGGCCATCGAAAACCTGGTGAGCAACGCCATCAAGTATACCCCGGAAGGCGGCACCATCACGCTCACAGTGTTCCAGGAAGGCAACCGGTATGTGGGCACGGTGCGCGATACCGGAATCGGTATTCCCGCCGAAGACGTGCCGCATGTTTTCGAAAGCTTCTTTCGCAGCAGCAACGCGGGGCGCACCTACGGGCTGGGGTTGGGGCTTAGCCTGGTGAAAACCGTGATGCAGCAGCATGGTGGTGGTGTGACCGTGCGCAGCGACGTGGGGCACGGCAGCGAGTTCACTTACTGGCTTCCGCTGAGCAGTGCAGATGACGGTAAGACTCTTTCGCCATGATGCGGGCACGAATGGGCATAGCGCCTTATGGATGTTACTTCTGAGCGACTACGGCTCGCGCTGGACGAGCTCGATAAAAACCGCCACCTCTTTACCGAAGCGGCCCATACCCTCCTCACGCAGTTAATCATGGATGCGCTGCGCGCTGTTCCACGTTCTCCTTCAGAGACGGACGAAATCCGCCTCGTTACCGTCATGTTTGTGGATATTCAGGACTCGATCCGGCTGGCGCAGCATATGGATACCGAGGACTGGAAAGCGCTGCTGAACCAGGTCCACAAGGTGCTTGCGACACTCATTGCCGAATGGGAAGGCGAAATCGGCCAGTACCTGGGGGATGGCCTGTTGTGTTTCTTTGGTGCGCATCACAGCCGCGGCGACGAAGCGTCGCGCGCAGTCGCATCGGCGCTGGCCATTCAACGCGCGATGAGCGAAATCGCGCAGGTGGTGCGCAGCACCGTGGGCCTGGACTTTGTGCTGCGCATCGGCATCAGCACCGGGCGCGTGGTGGTGGGCGTGGTGGGCAGCGGCGAACGTCAGGAAGTGCTGGCATTCGGCTCTGCGACCAACCTCGCGGCGCGCCTGCAGGCCATCTGCCCACCGGGGGGCGTGCTCATCGATTCCCATACCGAGCAGCGCGTTCACACCGAATTTGTCACAGAATCCCGCCCGCCCGCGGTCGTCAAGGGTTTCGATGCGCCTGTGCAAACCTATGCGGTGCTGGGGCGGCGCAGTGTGAGCAACGAGCGCGGCACAATCGCCGGTGGGGTGCTGCCGTTTGTGGGCAGGGATGCCGAGCTGACACATCTGGTGCGGGTGAGCGAAAAACTGCTGGATACAGGTCTCTCTGAGATTGTGTCGGTTCATGGCGAAGCAGGCGTTGGCAAAACCGCCCTGCTGCGGCGGGCTGTCGAAGACCTTGATCCGCGCGATTTTGATGTCGTTTTCCTCACGCTGGACTTTGAACGGCGCGCCACGCCGCACAACTTCCTGCGGGCGCTGCTGGCCCATTTCTGCAACCTCAGCGACGACTCGCCGCAGGACGTTGCCGAAGCGCGCATTGCGGCGTTTTTTGGCCGCGTGTGGCCCCACCCGCAGGCAGAATCGCTGTGGGCGGTGGTGGGGTATCTGGCAGGCTATGGCTTCACCAGGCACGCGGCGGTACAGTCCCTTAAGGCAAGTGGCGCGCAGGAACGTCTGGTGTTTGTACGCCTGGCGCGCTGGTTCAGTACACTGCTCGCCAGTAAACCGCTCGTCCTCATCGTCGATAACGCGCAGTGGCTCGACGACAGTTCCCTGAACCTGGTGCGCCACCTCAGCCGCAGTTGCGCAAACCGCCCCTGGCTCCTGGTGTTGGCCATGCGCCCGCGCGCGCGCGAACGGGTGCTGCGCCTGCTGGAAGTGGGGATTGACCTTCCGCTGGGGCAGTTGGACGCGGCAGCGACCATTCAACTGATTGAATCCGTGCTGGCGAATGTTGACGGACTTCCGACGAATTTCGCCGCGCAGATCATGGAGCGCACCGGCGGCAGCCCGCTGTTTGTAGAAGAATTCCTGCGTATGCTGTTTGGCAGCGGCGTGTTTGATCCTGGCGACGATGGCCGCTGGCTCTTCAACGCCCATCATTATGACCTCGCCGTGTCGTCGCTGCCGGGTGGGTTGCAGGGGGTGCTGCAGGCGCGCCTGGACGATCTTCCGCCCAGTTCGCGCCGCATCGTGCAGATCGCCGCGGTGGTTGGTCACCGCTTCTGGGGGGACCTCATCACCGAGCTGGCAGGGGGAGACGCGCAGCCCGCGCTTGAAGATCTGGTGGCGCGCGGCATCATCGTTCACAGTGCAGAAAGCCGCCTCGAACAGCTCTCCGAATACGCCTTCAGGCATATTCTGCACCGTGAAGCGGCCTACGCGATGCTTACCCGCCCGAAACGTGAGCATTATCACCGCGAGATCGCCCGCTGGCTGCGCGAGCGCACCCCAGGACGCCTGGAGTTCTTCCCCCTGCTGGCCATGCATTTCGCACGCGGCAGGCAGCCCCGCGAAGCGCTGGCGGTATACATCATCGCCGTTGAAGACTTCCTGCGACGCGGCTTCATGGACGATGTGCTGAAGCTGACCGCCGCCGCAAAAGAGGTTGTTGATGAGCTGGCGACAGACGACGCGACCGTGTACAGCGGGCGGCTGCTGCTGGCGCGGGGGCAGGCCCTCAATGTGCTTCAGCGCTATGACGAGTCGATAGATGCCAGCCGCGAAGCGATCGACATCCTCAAGACGCTGCCAGAAGACTCCTTTGCGGAAGATTACTCGGCAGCGGCGCGCACCCTGGGTTCGTCGTATCGCAGCCTGGGCATGTACAATCTGGCGCTGGATGCGCTTTACCGAGCGTATGAGCTGCTGCCAGACTCCCATACCCCACATGCCGGCATGGTTTTGCAGTCGCTGGGATCACTGTTTCTGTATCGCGGGGATCTGACCGAGGCCATCGCCTACCTGCGCCGCGCGCTTGCAATTGCTGCCGAGATGGACGATGACCGGCTGGCAGGCGCGGCACTCACGCAAACCGGCCTTGCCCACCTGGAGTGGGGACGGCTTAGCACCGCGCTGGAAGCGTTTGAACAGGCGCTGGCCATCAACCAGCGGTACGATAATCTCTACTACCAGGCCTTTGACCTGCGCAACATCGGCATGGTCTACTGGGCCGCGTTCGCCTATGAGCAGGCACTGGAAGTTTTCGATAAAGCGCTGGAACTTCACAATACCATCCAGCACGATGATGCCCTGCTGCGGGCGTATCGCGGGTTGTGCATGGTCGCATTGGGGCGCGAACCGGAAGGCATGGCGCTGCTGCGCCGGGTCTCTGCCATGCCCGTTCAGGATATCTATGCGCAGCAGCTTATCCAACTGGCCCGGCTTCAGGGGATGCTGTTGTGCGGTCAGTACGCAGAAGTGACCGAGATGGCCATCCCGTTTATAGAGTCATCCGCCATGATGAACCCGATCCTTCAGGCGCGCGCGATCCTCATGCTTGGCATTGCCCAGTTCAACAGTGGGGATGAAGATGCGCGCAAAACCTTAGAGGGGGGGCTTGTCCTCGAAGAGGAATTTGGCGGGCGCGAATTGTGGCGTTTCTACTATGCGCTGCGCAGGCTGGAGATGGGCGAGCCAGAGCAGCAGACCATTCTGCACACCGCCGCGACATTTCTGGATGCGATGATCAGCGGCCTGGAAACAGATCCGCGGCTGCGGGCCTTCGTGACCTCGCGCCGCTACCGCGAACGCGCCTACCGCGAATATGACCTTAACGATGGGCGATCCGACGACCGCCCGGAGCAGTAGGGCAGTTCCTATTCTTCCAACAGCTTATAGGCGTTTGCCGCATACTGTTGTGCGGTGCCGTTAACGGGTTTCAGCGTGACGCCGTTCGCAGTCGCCGCGTTACGCTGCGTAACGATGCGCTCCTTAAGCTGGCGCACGTCTTTGTCGTTGGCTTCAAAACGCAGCGCGTCGTCAATCAGCAGTTCAGCGATGCTCAGGTGGGCACTGCTTTGTGCCAGCAGGTTTACCAGATCGACAATGCTGTTCACGATGCTTTTGCGATCATTGCTTTCATAAGCCAGGTGCAGCGCCTGACGGTAGCGTAAAAGCGCCTGCCCCAACTGCCCGGCCTGTTTGCTGGCGTACCCCAGGTTGCTGAGGTGCAGCGCTTCTTCTTCTTCATCCGCCACTTCGCGCGCGATGTGCAGTGCCGAGGTGTGAAAGCTGATGGCTTCTGCCCAGCGTTCCAGTTCGCCGTAGGCCGTCCCCAGCCCGCCCAGCGTTTTGCCTTCATATTCGCGCTTTTCCTGCGTGCGGAACAGCTTCAGCGCCTGTTCCCAGGTATCGATGGCGTTGTTGGCGCTGTTGTTATCAAGCTGAGCATACCCCAGTTTGTAGAGGATGATGGCCTCGTGCTGTTTGTCGTCGGTCCTGCGGGCGATTTCAAGCGCTTTCTCATAAACGCGCTCGGCGTCTTCGCTTTCGCCAAGCTGCTGGCGCGCGTCACCCAGGGTGATGTGCATTTGCAGCAGCGTTTCGGCGTCACCCAGCGTTTCGGCCAGTTTCACGCCACGCGTCGCGTGCAGCACCGCCGCCTGAGAGTTCTCGGTCTTCACCATCAGTGCAGAAAGCATTTCCAGCGTTTCAAGCATGGCGGCGTTATCGCCGGTGGATTCCTGCGCGGTGAGCAGTTCGTTATAGGTGGCGATGGCTTCGTTATCGTGATCTTCGCCAAGCTGCAGCCGCGCGATGGCGCGCAGGACCTCGATCTGGCGCGAGATGTCACCCTGCTGGCGCGCCTGTGCCAGCGATGCGCGCAGCCCCGTCAGGCTGGTATCTGGCGCTGCCGTTATCGCATCTTCCGGCGCGAGTTCGGCGTCGTCATCGTCATCGGCCTCTGCACGCAGCAGATCGTCCGCCTCGTCGTCATAATCGAGATCATCATCGTCTTCGTCTGCCAGCAGGGCAGCGATGTCCACCGCTTCTGGCGCGCGCGGCGCATCCTGTGGGTAGGCCGGGAACGCCGTCGAAGACGCGGTGCCAATCTGCCGGAGCTGGAGCAAATCGTACACATAACCGCGTTCGCCCACAAAGTCGCCAGCCTGCGAGAATAGGATGACAAGCTGGTTGGCGTTGTCACGGTCGCCCTGTGCCGCCGACCAGCGCGCTGCCGCCCCCAGGTTATCCAGCTCGATTTCGAGTTTGTCGTAGGCGTCGTCGTTATCTACCCCATACTTACGCGCGTAGGCCAGCAGCGCATCGCGGAACTTGATTTGCAGGTCATCCAGGCGGTTTGAGGCGGTCAGGCGCGCGCGGGCAAAGGCATAAATGACCGGATGCAGGCGGAAGTAAGGCGCATCCAGCCGCTGAAACTGCTCGACCAGCTTCAACGGGTTCAGGAGCTTCATGGCCTGCTGCACCGATTCAACCGGCGCGCCGCTCACCATGCTCAGCAGTTCTGGTGAGGCCTGCCCCCGGAACGACGCGCCCATGATCAGCACCAGCCCCTGAAGTGCGCCGTTCAGTGTGCTGAAACTGAGCGTCAGCACAGACTGGTTGATGTCTGGCGCATTGACCTGCTGCAAGAGCTGCGTATAGGCGGCTGGGGTTTGCTTGCTGACCAGCAGGGCACGCGCCGCGATGCCGATGGCGAACGGCAGATGGTTGAGCAGGCGTACCAGTTGGCGCAGATCGTTGTCATTGCTGGTATCTGCCGGCCCTATCGCGCCTTCCTGCTTAAACAGCGCCAGCGCGGCATCCGGCGCAAGCGTCGTCAGTTCAACACTCGCCCAGGGGCCGTCCAGCGGCTCGCGATTGGCGATGATCACCGGCAGCCGCTCTGCCAGACGCGAGACAAAGCGCGACGCCGTCTCGGCGCTGATGCTGCCATCCAGGACGATCAGCGGCTTATTCTGAGTCAGCGTTGCTGCCGCCGCGCCCACATGCGCCAGCGGATTATCCCCGGTCATGATCTGGTCAATGCTGTAAGCGCGCCCCACACGGGTGATCAGCGATTCAAACGTGTCGTTTTCAACATTCAGCCACAACACCCCACCCGGCTGCTGGGCATAAGCACCTGCCAGCGTTGCCGCGAGCGCTGTTTTGCCGACCCCCGGCACGCCATATACATGTGCTGCTTTGCCTTCCTTAAGCTGTCCGTAGACCTGGGTCAGCGCTGCTTCGCGCCCGACCAGTTTTCCTGGCAGTTGTACAGGCAGTGTCGCCGCTTCATGGGACGGTAAATCCGACATGGAAACCCCTCACAAGTGTTGTTCCGCGCTCCATTTATGGGGCAGTATACATCGTGAGGGAAGTTACGGCAATTAATGGTACGAACGGGCTATCTTGTCTCACTGGCCTTCACGATGCGGCCAGCGTGACGGCCAGCCAGCCGGTGATGATATCCAGCAGGTGTGGCTGCCCCGCCAAAAGCTGCGTGCCGCTCGCGTTACCCGCAGCCGTTTGCAGCGACACCTGTCCCTGTGCGGTCTGGCGCAGCGCCTCGGCGGTTTGCAGCGATACTGTGTCGTCCTGGCTGACGAGCAGCAGCAGTGAGCGCGGATTATAGGTGCTCATGGCCGAAATCAGCGGGCTGGCCTGCTGAGGAGAGATCAGCACAACGGTGTGGCAGCGCGGGTCTGCGGCGCACCCGGCCAGCGCCACATCTGCGCCAGCCGCCGCCCCGATGACTGCCACGCGCTCCGCCACACCCCCTTGCAGCGTCGTGGCGCTCGTCAGGATGGCGGCGAAATCCCCTTCCAGCGCTGGAATGCGCGCCTCCACAGAGAGAACGTTATAGCCAGCATCGCGCAGCAGCACCGGCGTGCCTTCCCAGTTGTCGCGCTGCATACTGATCAGCACGATCACCGGCGCGGGTGAGGTGTGCGATGGGTAAAACTCCGCTGGCAGGTTGCCCATAGGCGCGCTGATGGTGATGAGCGCCGGTTTGTTCGGATCTACGGCTGCGGCCAGCGTGGCATTGGCTTCGGGCAGGGAGTCTGAGTTCGCGGGCCGGGCGGCAGCGGTCGCATTACTCGGCAGGAACACGTCCCCGTCATAGGGGGTGGGTGGCAGCGGGTTGATCGTCGGGCTGGCCACCAGGGTAGGAAAAGCGGGGGTGGCGGTGGGGGTGGGTGGCGGCCCAAACACCGCTTCGCAGCCCACCAGCAGCCCCGCCAGGGAGAGCACAAGGTAACGTCGCATAGGGAAAACTTCCTCACCTGCGTACAGTGGTTTTCAGGTCCGTCATGGTAAAGCACGAAACCCTAAGCTGACAAGCGTTAGGGCGTGGTTTATAATCTCCGCCATGAGAATTTTCGCGCTTCTGCTGGGAAGTCTGGCCATCAGCCAGGGGATAAGTGCGCTGCGTGCGCCGGGCCTGCCGGGGGATGTGAGCCTGTGGCCGAACCTGGAACTGGCACTAGGACTGGTTTGGCTGGCCCTGCTGATGACCAGCGCGCTTCGGGTGTGGCGGTCTGCGCGTGCATATCCGCAGGCCGCGGTGTTATTGATGGTGTTCATGACCTATCAGGCGGTGCGCTTGCTCATTTTCGCCCGTGCAGATTATGACCGCGCGCGGCTGCCGTTTGTGCTAGTGGCGGCGCTGGCCGTCAACCTCATACTTATTTTTTCGGTGTGGCGGGGCAGGTCTCGCCCACCCCTAGACACTTTAGTGGAGAAAGAGCCGCATGACCGTAAACGACAAGACGAACACGAAAATTGACCAACTGCGCGAAATTCGCAGCATCAGCCTGGCGGGTGGAGGCCCGGAGCGCATCAAACGCCAGCATGAAACCGGGCGCAATACCGCCCGCGAACGCCTGGACATTCTGCTGGACCCCAACAGCTTTCACGAAATCGACGGGTTCGTACAGCACCGCTCCAACAACTTCGGTATGGACAAAAACCGTCACCCCGGCGACAGCGTCGTCACCGGATGGGGCACCATTGATGGCCGCCTGGTGTATGTCTACTCGCAGGACTTCACGGTTGTCGGCGGTTCGGTCAGCGAAGTTCACGCGCAGAAAATCTGCAAAGTGATCGATATGGCCATGAAAACCGGCGCGCCGGTCATCGGCCTGAACGACTCTGGCGGTGCCCGCATTCAGGAAGGCGTCGAAAGCCTGGGCGGATACGCCGATATCTTCCTGCGCAACACCCTGGCGAGCGGGGTTGTGCCACAGCTCAGCGTCATCATGGGGCCGTGCGCTGGCGGGTCGGTCTACAGCCCGGCGCTTACGGACTTCATCTTTATGGTTAAGAACACCAGCTATATGTTCATCACCGGGCCAGATGTCGTTAAGCAGGTGACGCATGAAGAAGTCAGCTTCGAAGACCTGGGCGGCGCGTCTGTACATGCGGCGAAAAGCGGTGTGTGCCATATGGTGGGCGAAAACGAAACCGAAACGCTGATGCTGCTGCGCGAACTGCTCAGCTTCCTGCCCCAGAATAACCTGGAAGACGCGCCCTACCTGCCCACCAACGACGATCCGCTGCGGGCAGATGAAAGCCTGGACGGTCTCGTCCCGGATACCCCCAACAAACCCTATGACATGAAAGACGTGATCACCCGCATCGTGGATGACGGCCACTTCTTCGAGATCCACCAGGATTTTGCGGAAAATATCGTCGTGGGGTTCGCGCATCTGGGCGGTCACACGGTGGGCATCATCGCCAACCAGCCTATGGTGCTGGCCGGTGTCCTGGATATCAAAGCCAGCGAGAAAGCCGCGCGCTTCATCCGTTTCTGCGACAGTTTCAATATTCCGATTATCACCTTTGTGGATGTCCCCGGCTATATGCCCGGCACAGACCAGGAGCACAACGGCATTATCACATCCGGCGCGAAACTGCTTTATGCCTACTGTGAGGCCACCGTCCCCAAGCTAACCGTGACCACCCGCAAAGCTTACGGCGGCGCATATTGCGTGATGAGCAGCAAGCATATTCGCGGGGATATCAACCTGGCCTGGCCGACTGCCGAAATCGCCGTGATGGGGCCGGAAGGCGCGGTAGAGATTATTTTCCGCCGCGAGATCCAGGCGGCAGGTGACCCGGCGGCGCGCAAAGCCGAACTGGCCGCGGAATACCGCGAGAAGTTCGCCAACCCCTACATCGCGGCCAGCCGGGGCTACATTGATGACATCATCGAACCGCGCGACACGCGCGCGCGGCTCATCAATGGCCTGAACGTGCTGCAAAACAAGCGCGACAGCAACCCGCCGAAGAAGCACGGCAACATCCCGTTGTAGCTGTGTGTGCTGTAGCTGCGCGTCATGTCATATCACACAGTTTCACCTGCGGCGTCTGCGCGCTGACTGTGGTGCGAAGATGGGCAAGTGGCTGGCAGGCTTGCGCTCTGACCACGAACAGTAGTTTTTACAAGTGACAAACAAAGGTTGATTTCATGTCCGACCAACCCATACAACAAAGAACGATTTCAAAAATCCTGATCGCCAATCGCGGCGAGATCGCGGTGCGCGTCATCCGTGCCTGCCGTGATCTCGGCATCCCGGCAGTGGCGGTTTATTCTGATGCAGACCGCGCCGCGCTGCATGTGCGCTATGCCAACCAAGCGGTACACATTGGGCCGCCGTCACCGCGCGAAAGCTACCTGCGCATCGAAAAGATTATCGAGGCCGCGAAGAAGACCGGCGCAGATGCCATCCATCCGGGTTACGGCTTCCTGGCAGAAAATGCAGACTTTGCGCAGGCCTGTGCAGACGAAGGCATGATTTTCATCGGGCCATCGCCCTTCGCCATCTCTGCGATGGGCAACAAGCAGACCGCGCGCGAGACCGTGAAGCGGGCGGGGGTGCCGGTGGTGCCGGGCACCGAACCCGGCATGACCGACGACGACATTCTGGCGCTGGCCGAAGCGCAGATCGGCTTCCCGCTGATGGTGAAGGCTGCGGCAGGCGGCGGCGGCAAGGGGATGCGCGCCGTCTATAAGGCCGAAGACCTGCCAGCGGCGCTGGCCACCGCCCGCCGCGAGGCCGAAAGCGCGTTTGGCGATGGCCGCGTGTATGTCGAAAAGCTGCTGGTGGGCGCGCGCCATATCGAGTTCCAGATTCTGGCAGATATGCACGGCAGCACCATTCACCTGGGCGAACGCGAATGCTCCATCCAGCGCCGCCACCAGAAACTGGTGGAAGAAGCCCCCAGCCCCTTCCTGGATGCAGACCTGCGCCGCCGCATGGGCGAGATGGCCATTGCCGCCGCGCGCGCGGTGAATTACGTCAATGCGGGCACCATCGAATGCCTGGTCGATAAAGACCGCAACTTTTACTTCCTGGAGATGAACACGCGCCTTCAGGTGGAGCACCCCGTCACCGAACTGGTGACCGGTGTTGACCTGGTGAAGGAGCAGATCCGCATCGCGCGTGGGCGGCGCATGGGACCCACCGAAAGCTTCCTTAACCCCAAGGGGTGGGCCATTGAATGCCGCATCAATGCAGAAGACCCCTACAACAACTTCGTGCCGTCCGTCGGGACGATTTCCACACTCATCACACCCACCGGGCCAGGTGTGCGCGTGGACAGCGGCGTTTATGGCGGCTACGAGATCACGCCCTATTACGACAGCATGATTGCCAAGCTGATCTGCGGCGGCGAAACCCGTTCAGAAGCCATGCTGCGGATGCGCCGCGCGCTGTCTGAATACACCATCATGGGGCTGAAGCATAACATCCCGTTCCACCTGAACCTGCTGAACAGCTTCAGCTTTATTGCCGGGCAGTTCGACACGAAATTTGTCGAAGACCGCTTCAGCATGACGACCTATGAGAGTAATCCCACCGACGAAGAACTCGAATCCGCCGCCATCGCCGCGACACTCGTGGCGCATCGCAGCAAACAGCTTGCGGCACAGTCTGTGGCCCCCGGCAAGCGCGACGTGAGCAACTGGAAATGGTTAGCCCGCTACGAACGAATGGAACGGTGAGCCATGAAATATGTAACGACGATCAACGATAAGAAATTTGAGATTGAAATTCGCCAGGATGGCACACTCTGGCTGAACGGTCAGCAGCGCCATGTGGACTTTCTGCCGCTTGGGACCAGCTTGTTTTCGATTATCATGGAGACGACATCCCATGAAGTCGTCGTCGATGAGCGCGAAGGCCAGTATGAGCTGATGATGAATGGGCGGCTCTTCACCGGAACGGTGATGGACGAACGTACCCAGTTGCTTTCGCGCCGGGCCGGGCTTGATGTGGACAGCGGCGAAATCACCATTCGTGCCCCCATGCCGGGCCTGATTGTGGCGATTCCGGTTCACGAAGGTCAGGAAGTGAAGGCCGGGGATACCGTCATCATCCTGGAATCGATGAAGATGCAGAATGAACTGAAATCGCCGCGGGATGGCACCGTGCAGCGCATCAGTGTAGCGACCGGGCAGACGGTGGAGCAGAAAAAGGTGCTCGTCACGCTGACGTAATGCGGCGGCGTGCGCTGATCCGGGGCTTGGCAAGGACGCCTGCACAGGCGTCCGTTTTTTGTTGGATCAGAAGAATGACCCTATGACTCGATTCCTCGATGCGCTGGTGCTGCTGGCGCTGATGCTCTACATCCTGGCTGGCTCGCCGCCCTTTCACGGCGATGAGTCCACGCTAACGCATACGACCCGCGATTATTACTATCAGTTTATCGCCCGCGATTTCAGCATGATCGCGTTCAATGGCGCGTCTGATCCGATGGATCAGAACCTGCGGCTGATCGACGGGCGGGTTCAGAAAATTGTGGGCGGGTTTCTGTGGCACATCGGCGGCTTCACGGTTAAGGACCTCAACCGTCCCTGGCTGTGGGGGGCAGACTGGGAATACAACCTGGCCAACGGCCATATTCCGTCAGATGCGCTGCTGCAAACGCAGCGGTTCGCGTCTGCCGCGCTCATGGCGCTTGGCGTGATTCCGCTGTTCTTCATCGCGTACCGCCTGAATGGGCGCGGCGCTGCCTATGCGGCCTGTCTGCTGTATGCCACAAACCCGGCGCTGCTGCTCAACGGTCGCCGCGCCATGATGGAAGGCGCGCTCGTGCTGTTCTCGCTCCTTACCGTGCTGGCGGCGATGTGGTTTCTGGAGCAGCAGCGGGCAGGTGCGCGGCGGCGCGTTGCAGCTTCTGTGCTGGTTCTGGGGCTTTCTGCCGGTATGGCACTGGCCAGCAAACACACTGCCGTGTTGGTGCTGGTTCCGGTGTTTGCCGCCTGTGCTGGCGTCCTCCTGCACCGGCGTGACCCCTGGCGCTTGGGTGGGCTTGCTGCTGCGGGGCTTGCGTCTCTGTTGATCTTCTTCATCCTGAACCCGGCATGGTGGAACAATCCAACCGGCGCGGGGGCTGAAACGCTGCGGGTGCGCGCCGAAACACTGGCAACACAGCGCCTGTACTTTGATTCCTACGACTCGCTGGCCGAACAGGTGGCGGGTGTGTGGCGTCAGGTTATCGTGGGTGCGCCACAGTATTACGAGGCGGACGACTGGGCAGATTTCATCGCGGAGCAGATTGCCGCCTACGAGACATCCCCCTGGCAGGGGATACGCCTGGGGGTGCTGGCGCTGCCGCTGCTGCTGGCAGGGTTCGCGCGGCTCAGTCGTATGCGCGAGCCGGTCACGCTGGCCTGGGGGACCGTCACGCCGCTGCTGGTGGTGCTGGTCACGCCGCTGGAATGGCAGCGCTACTACCTGCCGGCCATCCTGCCGCTGTGTCTGGTCATGGGGGTGGGATTGTGGTATATCTATAGTCGAATTTTTGTGCGGAAGTGAGTGGCAATTCCATGCTGCCCGAAAACCAGATCATTCTCGGCGATTGTGGTGAAGTCCTGAAAGGTTTCCCAGAGAACAGCATTGACCTCATCGTCACGTCACCGCCGTATGCCGACAGCCGCAAGAAGACCTATGGCGGTGTTCACCCGGACGACTATGTCGCATGGTTTTTGCCAAGAAGCGAACAATTCCTGAGGGTCCTTAAGCCGACCGGGACCTTTATCCTCAACATCAAGGAAAAGGTGGTGGGGGGCGAACGGCATACCTACGTCATCGAGCTGATTCTGGCACTGCGCCAGCAGGGGTGGCTGTGGACGGAAGAATTTGTGTGGCACAAGAAGAATGCGTATCCCGGCAAATGGCCCAATCGTTTTCGCGATGCGTGGGAACGGTGCCTTCAGTTTAACCGGCAAAAAGACTTCGCAATGTACCAGGACGAAGTCATGGTGCCGATGGGCGATTGGGCAAAGTCGCGCCTCAGCAACCTGAGCGACGTTGACAAAGTGCGTGACGAGTCCAAAGTCGAAAGCGGATTTGGAAAGCGTGTGGCCAACTGGGTGGGGCGAGACAAAGTGTACCCCACCAACGTGCTGCATCTGGCCACCGAAACCGGGAACAGGGGGCACAGCGCGGCCTTTCCATATGCGCTGCCAGAATGGTTTATCCGGCTGTTCTCAAAGGAAAACGATGTCATCCTGGATCCGTTTTCCGGGGCCGGAACCACCGCCCGCGCTGCGCAGGCTTTGGGGCGCAGGTACATCGGCATAGAGATTCTGGAAGCGTACTACCAGTTGTCACTGGAGGAACTTGGAAAGCAGCAGCCAAAACTGCTGCATAGCACCTGATGTGCAGCACCACCCATGCTGCAATCGACTGGCATAAAATCGTCCAATACAACAGTGGGAACTTCACCCCGCCGGACTTTCTGTAAACTGTGATTCAGTCATATCTGCAATCCTACTGGCTTCTTGAAACGCTCGTCGCGCTGCCTGCCTACTGGTGGGTGATCGCGCTTGGGGTCCTGTGGGCGCTGGCGCTGCTGCCCCGCCGCGATTGGACTGACCGGGCCCTGGTGTGGGGCACAGGGCTGGCCGTTGGCCCGATGTGGCTCACCGCCTGGATGTTCGTGCTGGGCAGCATCGGCGGCGCGTCTGCAAGCCCGCTGCTCACGCTGCCCAACATCCTGGCCGGGACGCTGGCGCTTGCCCTGCCCGCCGCGGCACTGGTCGCATACAAGCGCCGCATGCGCCTGCCGTTTGTGCCGCGTCTGCCGCTGGCATTCGATGAACGTCTCCTCCTCGGCATGATCGCGCTGGCCGTCGCCATCCGCTTCCTGACGACGGCGTACTGGCCGTTCGTGACGTATGATCCGATCTGGGTCTATGGCTATCAGGGGCGGTTATACACGCTGCTGGGGTACATCCCGCAGGATATCGGCTACTATCCGCAGTTCGTGCAGCTTCAGTATGCCTTCGGGCAGATCGCTGTCGGGGCGATCAGCGATCACAGCGCACGGGTGAGCATCCCGTTTCTGCCCCTGGGGGGCATTCTGATGGTGGCCGCGCTGGGGGGCAGGCTGGTGAACCGCCGCGCCGGGATCATTGCCGCCGCGCTGTGGGCGCTGTACCCGCATGTGGGCGAATGGATGTTCAGCGGTGATCTTGAGATCCCGCTCACCTATGGCGTGACCGGAACCGCCGCGTTTTTCCTGATGGCATGGACGCAGACCGAACGCGGCCTGCGCCGCCGCTACGCTGCCCTGGCAGGTATCTTCCTGGGGATTGCGC
>CAZQIJ010000017.1:0-25443 GCA_964592955.1 uncultured Anaerolineaceae bacterium | reverse complement strand
GGTTGTAGAAGACCTCGATGTAGTCAAACAAGGCCATGCGTGCTTGCTGGCGTGAAGCGAAGATGCCGTCTGGCATGGCCTCCAGCTTGACCGTCGCGAAGAAGCTAAGCAGGCACTTTGCCCCGCTCTCGTCAGCCCCACGCGCCGCTTCCGGGCGCGGATTGACCGCAAGCCCCGCTCACGCATCAAGCGTTCGACCCGCTTGCGCGCGGTGCGAATACCCTCGTCGCGTTACTTCAGCCAGACCCGATGGCTGCCATAAGTGCGGCGACTGTCGACGAAGACGCGCTCAATTTCAGCGCTCAGTCGGGCATCGTCTTGCTGGCGCGGGCAACTGTCACGCTCACGCCAGGCATAATAGCCGCTTGACGACACGTCCAGCGCCTCACACCACGCTTCCACGCTCAAGTTGCTGGTCACTTGCTCCGGTTGGATCATCGCGTACCGTTCTTCTCGGCTTCGCTGACGATCCCGATGGTTTTTTAGCACCTCGATCTGGCCCTCGCGCACCGCCAACTGCCGTTCGAGCTGGCGCACTCGTGCTGAGAGATCATTCACGCTGGCGTTTTCAATATCCATCGGTTGGCCATACTGCTTGATCCAATCGTGCAGGCTCTTGTTACTGATACCCAGCTCGCGCGCCGTTTGGCTGACGTTGCCGCTGGCTTCCGCCTTTGCTACGGCATCACGTTTATAGCTCTCGCTGTACTTGCTCTTGCGTCCCATTTGCTCCTCCTGATATTGTCTCATTGTACATTCTCTCGGAGCAACTGTTACTCTATTTTACCGGGGGTGGACCAACAGCGACCGCGCTCACGACTTCTGCGGCCAGATCATAGCGCCCGAATGCCGGGATGATGTATGCCCCACTCACCAACCCCTGCACCTCATGCAGCAGCTCCTGCGCAATGCGCACCCCTTCCTGCGCGGCATTCTCGCCCGCAGCTTCGATGCGCTTCATGATGTGCGGCGGTATCGTTACGCCGGGCACTTCATTGTGCAGGAACTGCGCATGTTTCAGGCTGAAGAGTGGCATAATGCCCATGAGCACCGGCATACGAAACGGTGCTGCATTGATCTGCTCATAGCGGCGCAGAAACTGCTCGATGCGCTGCGGTTCAAACACCGCCTGACCCAGCGCGAAATCTGCGCCTGCCTCCAGCTTATCGCCCAGGACCCTGATCTCGCGGTCCAGGTCGTCGTTAAACATATTGAGCGCGCAGCCCACATGAAAGGCTGTCGGTTTGCCGATGCTGTTCCCGGCCTGATCCATCCCCGCGTTCAGGTTCTGTTTGATGACGCCGATCAGCTTTGAGGGCACAATGTCGTAACCGTCCATCGCTTCGGGATAATCGCCGATGCGCGTGGGGTCGCCCATCGTCACGAAAAGGTTGCGCAGTTGAAGGGCGTGTGCTGCCAGCAAGTCCCCCTGAATGCGCAGCAGGTTGCGCCCGCGTGTGGGGAAGTGCAGCACGGTTTCGATGCCCACCTGAGCCTGGAGCACGTGGCAGACTGCCCAGGGACTCATTCGCATCCGCGCCGCAGGGGTATCGGCCACATCCAGGATGTGGGCACCGGCGTCCCGCAGACTGCGCGCACTTCTGACGAGTTTGTCGATGGTGAAACTGCGCGGCGGCGCGATTTCGACCGTGATGGTGAAGCGCCCATCTGCCAGGCGCTGCGCCAGCCCGGTTGGGCGCAGGGGTTCGGTATTGTCGTCATCGCCATTAGGGTCGCTTACGGTGATCTGCGGCAGTGCGCGTTTCTGCGCGGCGGCATCGTCCAGGGCGGTGCGCATGGCCGCGATGTGTGCCGGGGTTGTGCCACAACACCCGCCGATGATGCTGGCCCCGATTGCCCGAAACGTCAGCGCATAGTCCCCGAAGTAATCTGCCGTCGCAGGGTACATCACGCGCCCGCCGACGGCCTCTGGGAAGCCGGCGTTGGGCATGGCAGAAAAACGGGCTGACGGCACAGACTGGTGCATCGCCTGAAGAATCCCGGCAATCTGCGATGGCCCGCCGGAACAGTTGACCCCGATCACGTCTGCGCCGGATTTATACAGGTCATACGCCACTTTGGATGGGGTATGGCCGATGAGCGTGCGATCATCTGAGGCAAACGTCGCCTGGGCGATGACCGGCAGACCACTTTCGCGTGCCACCGTGATTGCCAGCAGCAGTTCGTCGAGGTCGGCAAAGGTTTCCAGCAGGATCGCATCTGCTCCGGCGTTTGCCAGCGCCGCGATCTGGGTACGGAACGCATCCTGTGCGTCTTCTATACTGACGCGCCCGTAGGGTTTGATGCGCACGCCTGACGGCCCAACAGACCCGGCGATATACACATGGTCATGCCTGGCAGCAGCGCGGCGCGCGATTTCCACCCCGGCGCGGTTGACCGTTTCGACCTGATCCGCCAACCCGCACTCTGCCAGCTTAAAGCGGTTCGCGCCGAAGGTATTGGTTTCGATCAGCTCTGCGCCCGCCGCGATGTAGTCGCGGTGAATGGCCTCTACATGTTCCGGGTGCAGCAGGTTCAACTGGTCGAAACAGGTGTTCATGGGGATGCCGCGCGCGTTCAGCAACGTGCCCATCGCCCCATCCGCCAGGATAGGTGCGTGGTGACTCAGGCGTTCCCGGAATGTGACCTTTGCCATTTCTCACTATCTTTCATTCGTTCAAGTCGTTCGATCGGGCTGCACACAACCTGTATGCAGATGCTGCCTTGCCTGCTGCTTACTCCCCCCGTGTAAAGAGCTGCAAGTTGCCACACGTGAGGCACTTGCGTGCCTCTGTGTACTGGCCGCTGCCAAACCCGTAAACTCCGCCCGGTGGGATGTAATAGCGTGTGTTGCGCTCTCCAAAATTGCCCCACTCATAGTCCGCATTGCCGCAAATGGGGCACGGCTGTTCCTGTACGGTCCCCCCGCGTTTGGGTTTGTCGTCGTAATCCATCCCACAGGCTCCTTTGCTGATCGCTTTCCCTCAACTGCTGCTGTATTTCGCTGCCTGCGCCGCAGGGCTAACATTGCCTGCGGCTAACGTTCACCCAGAATTTGCGCACTGCGATCCAGGTTGCCGACGCTGTAGTATTTGGCGTCTGGGTGATGTATGAAAATGGCCGCCGTGCTCTGTTCCGGCACGAGCTGGTAAGACCCCGTAAGCGTGAGGCCGATTTCGCGCTCGGCCTGCGGCAGCAGCTTAAAAACCGTTTGGTGATCTTCAAGGTCCGGGCATGCCGGGTAGCCCCAGCTATAGCGCTTGCCGCGCCCTTCCGGCAGGGCCAGCTCTCGCCGCACATGCGCCGTGACGAAATTGGCAGTCGCCTCTGCCGTCTGCACCGCCAGACCGTGAAAGAAGTAGGCCTCACTGTAGTTGTCGGCAGATTGCAGCTTCTCGAACTGCTCGGAGGCAGGCTCGCCCACCGTAACCACCTGCAGCACACAGGTATCCACCAGGCCGGTCTCTACCGGCGCGAAGTAGTCGCTAAGGCAAAGGTATTCGCCCGATGGCTGGCGCGGGAAGGTGAAGCGCGCGATCTCGGTCTTCTCTGGCGCGTGACCGTTGGCCCGCTGGAACGGTTCAGGGTCATAGACGATCAGCGCGTCGCCCGCGCTGTTGGCCGGGAAGTAGCCATACACCGCCTGTGGGCGCAGCGTTTGATCGCGCGAGGCAGCGCGCGCCATGCGCTCCAAACGCGCCTCAAACTCGGCTTCGAGCTGTGTCCAGGCCTCACCGTGTGTGTTCTTCGCCCCCCAGGACAGGCGGTAGAGTTCTGGCCTGTGCAGGTACTGGAACACGATCTCCAGCGGCATGGACTCAATGGTCTTCGATCCCCAGAACGGCGGCGTGGGGATCGACAGCGCGGGCTGCACCGTGCGGGCCGATGCCGGGGCGGGGCTGCGTTTGCGGGGCGCAGGTTTGCCGATTTCTTCGTAGGCTTCGCTGGTAATTTGCTGCACGAAGATTTCACGCTGCTGCGGCACCACCAGTTTATCCATTACAGACAGCCCCTCGAAGGCGTCATTGCAATAGAACACCCCCGGCTCGTAGGGCTGGCCGCTGTCTTCCAGAAACAGGATACGCCGCCCGAATTTGCGGTTGATGGCCGCGCCGCCGATGAGCACCGGATAAGCGAGGCCGCGCCGCGCCAGTTCGTTGACGATCAGCGGCATCTGTTTTGAAGTGCTCACCAGCAGCGCAGACAGGCCAATGGCATCGGCCCTGTATTCGACCGCTTTCTCGATGATGGTGTTGGCCGGAACCTGCTTGCCCAGGTCATGGACGGTATAGCCGTTGTTGCTGAGGATGGTCTTCACCAGGTTCTTGCCGATATCGTGGACATCGCCGTAAACCGTCGCCAGCACAACCGTTCCTTTGGTTGAACCCTCGACCTTGTCCATAAACGTCTCCAGATAGGCGACGGATTTCTTCATGACCTCGGCGGATTGGAGCACGAATGGCAGTATCAGCTCTCCCGCGCCGAACTTGTCCCCCACTTCTTTCATGGCTGGCAGCATGACGTTGTTCAGCACACCCACCGCATCCTGTCGCGTCAGGCAGTCGTCAATCAGGCGTTCCACACCCTCTTTCCTGCGGTGGACGATCTGCCAGTGCAGCGCCTGTTCGCTGGTCAGGGTGGCTGTGGGGTCTTCGATTTCTGCGCCGCCCACCGTGACCGCGTTCTGCTCGAAATACTGGATGAAGCGCGGCAGCGCGTCTGGATCGGTGTTAAAGATCAGATCGTTTGCGACCTTGCGCTGGTCTTCCGGGATTTCTGCATAGGGGGTGATGTGGGCCGGGTTGACGATGGCCATATCCAGCCCTGCCTGCACGGCATGGTACAGGAACACGCTGTTCAGCACACCGCGCGCCGCCTCGCCCACACCGAAGCTGACGTTGCTCACACCCAGCGCAGTCATGACGCCGGGGATGTTCTGCTTGATCAGGCGGATGGCTTCGATGGTTTCGACGGCATCATTGCGCAGTTCCTCCTGACCTGTGGTGAGTGGAAACGTCAGCGTGTCGAAGATCAGGTCTTCTGGCGACATGCCGTAATCCTGCACCGCGATATCGGTAATGCGCCGCGCGATCTCGTGCTTTTTCTCGCGGGTGTGCGCCATGCCGTCCTCATCAATGGTCATGCTTAGCACTGCCGCGCCATGTTTGCGGGCGATGGGCAGCACCTGGTCGATGCGTTCGCGCCCGTTTTCCAGGTTATTGCCGTTGATGATGCCGCGCCCCGGATACATGGCCAGCGCCGCTTCAGCCACGTCGGTCTCGGTCGTGTCAATGATCAGCGGCACTTCCACCGCCATCGCCAGCTTCTTAACGAGCTTCGCCATCTGTTCGCGTTCGTCGCTGCGTTCCGTGAGTGCGACACACACATCCAGCATGTGCGCGCCACTGTTCACCTGTTCGACAGCGATCTGCACAATGCTGTCGTAGTCTTCGGCCAGCAGCAGGCGTTTGACCTTGCGACTGCCCTGACTGTTGACCCGTTCGCCTATGAGTGTGGGGCCGGGATTCTGATGCATGGGTGTGGCCGTCATGCCGCTGGACGCGCGCGCTTCGCGTTTCGGCGCGCGGGCGCGGGGTCGGGCGCGCTGTGCCTGTCCGCTGACCAGTTCTTCGTGACTGTGACCGTGTACCTTGCGATAGAGTTTGTCCAGGTGTTCGGGCGTTGTGCCACAGCACCCGCCGACGATATTAACGCCCCAGCGCGTAAATTCGCTCACCATGTCGCTGAACGGGTCGGGCAGCATCGGGTACACCGCTTCACCGTCCACGTTGATGGGCAGGCCCGCGTTCGGCAGCACACTGATCGGCAGCGTGCTGTGTTCGGTCAGATACTGAATCGGCGCGCGCATGTATTCCGGTCCGGTAGAGCAGTTCATGCCGATCACATCAATCGGCAGCGATTCCAGCGTTGCCAGTGCCGCGCCGATGTCGGTGCCGAACAGCATACGTCCAGACGTATCCAGCGTCACCTGCACCTGCAGCGGCACGCGCACACCAGCGTCTGCAAAATAGCGGTTAATGCCCACGACAGCGGCTTTCACTTCCAGAATATCCTGGCTGGTTTCGATCAGCAGCACATCGGCACCGCCTTCTACCAGACCCTGCGCCTGTTCGTAGAAAATCGACGCCAGTTCCTCGAAGGTGATGTTCGAGAGATCCGGGTCATCGCCGCTGGGCAGTTTACCAGAAGGGCCTATGCTCCCGGCCACAAAGCGCGGGATGCCGGTTTCAGCCGCGACGCCATCGCAGGCGCGCCGCGCGAGCTGTGCTGCGGCCCGGTTAATCTCCAGCGTGCGGTCGCCCAGGCCATATTCGGCCAGGGTCAGCCGGTTGCTGCGGAAGGTGTTGGTCTCCACCACTTCGCTGCCCACGCGCAGAAACGACGCATGGATTGCTTCGATGACATCCGGGCGCGTGATGACCAGAAAATCGTTGCAGCCGTTGTACTGCTCTCCCCCGAAATCGTCACCAGACAGGTTATAGCGCTGGATGCTGGTGCCCATCGCGCCATCAAAAATCACCACATGGTCTTCCACCGCATCCAGATAGCGGCGGTTCGTAAAGGTTCGGTCACTTGCCGTCATATTTTAACCATCTCCCGGCTGCTGCCAGTCTGTAACATCCTGCGTTTTGTCTATCCCTGCGGTCACTGGCTCACCAGGATGAGCAGTTCACCAGCCAGCAGGCTGAGTACCAGTAACACCACAATCACTGTGAAGATAACGCGGCGGCGATCCCAACCGGGGGTAACCGGCTTGTAGCTTGCACGCCTGCGCACCCGCCCAAGCGTCAGTTCATCGTCATCGAAAGGGGAGTCATCCCCAAACCGCTCGATATCACGGTCAGAGGGATACTCATCGTCGTCAATCCAGTCATCGCGTCTGCTCATGATTTTCGCCACTCCTCACCGGTTATCCTGCTGCCGCAGCTCGCCATCGTCCCCAACGAGCGAAGACAGGCTGCTGTCGCTTCCCTTCGTGAAGGGAGCATCCGTCTCTTGTTCGAGTTTGCTGATGACGGTCTGGGCTTCGGTGAGGCTTGTGCCAGTGAATCCGCGATAAATATCGACCGCCTCATCGTAGCGCCCTCGCCGGATAATATTGCGCACCCCTCATCAGAAACGGGTGGAGAAAGGGACGGGTTGAATGCTGTGTCGTTTTTCTTTTTCCTGGACGTTTCATAGCGCTCAGGATTATCGAGGCTTCAACCGTATCTTTGGCTTCCTTCAGCCCAACGTCATGGAGCGCCCTGCCTCGCTTTCCTGCCACATGCGTTCTTCAGTGTAGTCAGGATCAAGCGCTTCGCGCGGGTGCGCAGCCGCAGCGCCGTTGGAACCCCTGCGCCGCAGTGCCCAGGGCGTCATCCAAAGCGCCGCCAGCAGGGTCACTACGACGATAACGACCAGTACTTCGTTGGAGCCAATGGTTTGCATGGGATCTTCACCTTCTCCTTTTGGCGCTGCGCGCCAGTCACAGTGTCAGCATGTCTGTAGGGCTTGCATCTCCATCATCGCTGCACCACCTGCCTTGGGGCGCTGCGCGCCAGTTACAGCGTCAGCATACGGATGGCCTGGAGCAGTTCGTCTGCCACATAGGGTAGATAGACGACGACATCGGCGTTTTCTTCGAGCGCTTCGCGCACATGTGGGAAACAGTCACACGTGCGCGTATCGATAAGCGCCACCGAAATCATCTCGGCCTTCACATCTGCCAGTTCTACCGCGATGTCTTCCGGGTTTGCGGTCTCGCGGAAGGCGATCAGCACGACATCGGCCTGCGGCAGGGTGGCAAGCGTGTCACCGGTGATCCTGTGGAGTACCGCGCCCGCAGCAGCTTCCAGCGGGATCGTCAGTCCTGTGTCCAGCAGCGTCACAGACAGACCATTTGCCAGGAAATGACGGGCAAGGTCGCCCGCCACCTGGTTCTTCTCTATGGTTACCAGCCCCATCAGGGGTATGATCAGCACAACGGATTCTTACTTTCTCTCAACAGCACCCAGGGTGCCATGTCTCAAGGAGCGAACGTTACAGGCGGGTCACCGCTTCAACGGCGAGCCAGAACAGCTTCTCGCGCGTGGAAGCCTGTCCGTGGATCCAGTCGCGGTTGTCCCAGGTTTCGCCGCTGAGGTCATCCCCGCCATACAGCAGGTGCCCAAACGGTACGCCGCGAAATTCCGCTACGGCAAAGAACGTGGCTGCTTCCATCTCTACCGTAACGCAACCTTCCGCCCTGCGCCGCGCGATCCGCTGAGGGGTTTCACGATAGATCGCGTCAGTCGTCCAGGTCTTTCCTTTAATATGCCGGATCTCGTGTTTGAGCAGCGTTTGCTCTATGGCCTGCAGCGCCTGTGGATGCATGGTGACCTCGCGTGACGGGGGCAGATAATGATAGCTTGTCCCTTCATCGCGTATCGCGCTCACCGGGATCACCACGTGGCCGACCAGCACCGCTTTATCCAGGCCGCCCGCGCCGCCGCACGCCATAAATCTGCGGCTGCCATAGGCAATCATTTCATCCAGAAAAGCCGCCGCAAACGGCCCGCCTATTCCCGGATGCGTTACGGCGATGCGCTTTCCCTGGGTTTCGATCACATAAACGGGGTTCGGTCCCATTTCGCTGCCCAGGGTAACGATCACCGGCGCGTTTTCGCACACCCGGCGGATGACATCCTGAAAGAAACAGAAGACGGTGTGTTCCGGCATGTCCGCCACCGGTTGTATGATGCGCGATGGTTCGATAAATGCTTCGCGCACAGCATCGTACTCCAGAATTGGGTACGGTACGCCCATCCCATTTGGCTCGCTCACAGGTTCCCCTCGCTTAACTTCTTCTCCACCGCATCGGCAATGGCTGACCAGGCACCGGTATCGAGCGCTGCTACCCCTTCATCCATCCACATCAGCAGCGGAATACGCGCGGCTTCCGGATCGGTAAATTCACCTGTCGCCGGGTCGAAACGGTTGGCACGCACACGCGCGTAGGCTTCCGGGTTGCGCGTGTACCAGTACTCGGCCATCTCGGCGATAATACTGTTGGCGACGGCGCTCGTCAGCAGTACAAACCGTTCCTGCGGGTCACGCTCACGCTGCATCGCGCGGCACATTTCCAGAATAGCGTTGGCATACTGACCGTTGCCGGGGGTGCTGTAGCTGGCGACGATGTGGTCAGGAAGCTGGTCAGGGGCGAAGCCAAACGACACGACTGCGACAAGCAACTGCTTCAGCACAGTATCGTCCGGGTGATGGCGCTGAAACGTGGGCAGGTACTCGTAGAGGCGGTTCACCACAACCTCCAGCGCCGGATACGTGCCCAGCAGCTTCAGCACATCAACGAGGGTGGCTTGCAGCGCCGTCCATTCGCGGGCGTGCGCTGCTGCACGCAGGGTCTCTGATTGTTCAATATGCATGGATAACAAAACGCCCCTTCATACGGTCAACTGCCGGGAAGGAGCGCGAAACATGTCCATCGGGTGGGATGTCGCACTCATCTTCCAGGAATCACCTGCCGGAGTTAGCACCTACCCGACGCTTCGGGGGTTGCCGCGAGTTCATAGAGCCGTACTCTCCCTCGCTCTGGATGAGTTGTGTTGTTTGTGCAGCATATCAAATTTGGCGGGGGATGTCAAGTGTTATGCTGCGACGGGGTGCATTTGGAAGAGGCCGCGAACCTGGATGTTCGGCGCTACCGGTTACGAAAATTGGCAGAATGCGCCGTGTGGTTAGGCCGCCAAAACGCGAACCCTGCCCAACAAGCCAAACGTACCCGCTGTTCCACCCATTCTGGCAGAGAGCGTTACGCAAATTGAAAAGCGGGATGATTTGTTGCGGTCCCTACGCAACAGCATCCAGCACGCCCCACAACATCGCGTTGACTGTATTCAGGTAAAAAGGGGGCACACTGCCCCCTCGCATCTTTTACCGCGCACTACGCTAACGGATGATCGGCACCGCATTCAGGCTGCCCTGAATGATTTCGACAAACGGCGAGTAAATCCACCCCACCGTGCCCTTCCACACCACCTGATACCAGTAGCCGTCTGCGGTGCGCGCGATGACCGGAAGGAACCCACCCCACGTCACACGCCCGATCTGAGCGGATGCGACGTTCGGCTGTGCGCGCAGTCGCAGGGTTGACTCTGCCTGCGCGACCGTACCGGTATCCGTCACCCCTGCCGGAACGCCAATGGTGCCAAAGGGGCTGGCAACAGGCGGGTTGAACTCGTTGCCGTCCACCGCCAGGTAATAGCCATAAGCCCAGCCCTGACGGCCAGAAAGCTGAAGCAGGAACCAGCGGGCGTCTGCATCGCGCCCCAACACCTGGTAACGTTCACCCCGGCGAATACGCCCAACGACATTCCCACCCAACGACGGGGCATCACGTACATTCAGCACAGAAGCCCGGATCACCGTGACCGCCTGGGCACCGGCGGGAATCGGCGGCGGAGCCGTTGTGGACGGCGTCAGTGTAGGGCCTGCCGTCGCAGTCGTGCCAGCCGTCCAGTAGAAGTAGATGTAGGCGTCCCCGGTGAACTCACGATATTCTACGGTCACCGTATGCTGCCCCTGCGCCAGGCTGACCGCCGCGCTCGTAAACGTGCCTGGCCCACCGGCTCCCTGAAATGGGATAACCTCTACGCCGTCGATGATCACACGGGCGTTCTCGTCACGGCTCACCGTAAAGGTGTAGGTGCCTGCGTTGAAGGTTTGTGATCCCGTCCAGCGAATCGAAAAGTTGTCCACAAGCCCGTTTGGCCCAGACTGCCCAAATGCAAACGCGATGGTCTGGTCAACACGGGTTGTGACAAGCGTGGTGAAGTTGGTATCACTGTAAATGGAAGCGCTCCAGTTTGACCCGTAATTCTGTTGGGCAACAACCGGCGCACTGATGGAAATGGTCATAATTACGGCAGCGATGCAGACGGCGAAAAATGCGGCTATTTTTTTGTGCAAGATAGCCCCTCCTGAAACTGTGGCAGATTTCCCCTATTATAGAGTAAATTGCCCAGCGCCGCAGCTACACTTCGCAAAACTGACCGTAATCTACCCCACAATGCCGTTTGATTCTTTCGGGTCACGCGTGTATAATACGGTCGATTGTTGTCATACTAAACAACCACCGCCGTCATACGCTTTAATTCACGGGTCATCTTGCGAAAGGAGGGAAGTGTATCTGGTCGCGGTGCCGGATTAGATGCACTGTTTCTCATTATGAATCTAGAACAATCAGGGCTGAATGAGACTAATGATACGTCAGCCACCGAGGAATCACAGGTGAATGGACAGTTGAACGAAACCATTGACACACAAATGCGTTCCGACCTTGCTGCTTCCGAAATTGAAGCACTCCCGTCAGAGGAAGAAGCAGCCGAGGCAGAAGCAGTCAGCGAAGTTGGTACAACCAGCGACAATGACGAAACGAACGCCCTCAACGCAAGTGACGAATTCAACGCTGTTGACGAAACCGACATAGTCGACAACATCAACACAGATCCAGACGCTGGCCCCGAAGATGCGGGCGAAATTCCAGGTGGGCCTGCTGCGTCTTTCGGCGCGGAGGATGAACCTGAACGGGCACCCGTGGGTGCGGCAGACAATGCTAAGACGAGCCACCGCTTCACACGCGGCGAACTCGTTGAAGGCACAATCATCACCACTTCACCCACCGCGGTGACAGTTGATCTGGGCGATGGCATCGAAGGTGTTATTCCGGGGCGTGAACTGGAACGGATGACGCGTAAGATGCTGGAAGACCTGCAGGAAGGCGCGAAGATTTCCGTCTTTGTGGTGAATCCCAGTGATCATCGCGGCAATGTGCTGCTTTCGGTCAACCGCGCGCTGGAAGAAATGGACTGGAAAGAGGCGGAAAGCTACCGCGTTAACCAGACCGCCTACGAAGGCAACGTGGCAGGCTACAACAAAGGCGGCCTTATCGTCCGCTTTGGGCGTCTGCGGGGGTTTGTTCCACAGAGCCAGCTCAGCGATGACCGCCGCCGGATTTCTGAAGCGCAGGCACCTGAAGAGCGCTACAGCAACATGGTCAATGAACCCATCACCGTCAAGGTCATGGAAGTGGACCGCAGCCGCAACCGGCTGATTCTTTCTGAACGTGCGGCCACGCGCGAAATTCGCGAACGGCGCAAAGAAGAACTCATCGACCGGCTTTCTGTGGGACAGATAATGACCGGGCGGATCGTTAGCCTGGAAGATTTCGGCGTGTTCGTCGATATCGGTGGCGCAGAAGGTCTGGTGCATCTCACCGAGCTGTCGTGGAAACATGTGACGCACCCCCGCGAAATCATGCGCGTGGGAGACGAAGTGAAAGTCGAAGTCATCAGCGTTGATCCTGACCGCAAGCGTATCGGCCTTAGCATCAAACGCCAGGAAGCGGATCCCTGGGATGAAGTGGCAACCACCTATTCCAGCGGCCAGCTTGTCCAGGCTGTGATCACCAAACTGACCAAATTCGGCGCTTTTGCGCGCCTGATTGACGCGCCAGACATCGAAGGTCTCATTCACATCTCCGAACTTTCCGACCAGCGCGTGAACCACCCGCGTGAAGTGGTGAAAGAGGGTGAGAAACTGACCCTGCGCGTGGTTAAGATTGATGTGAAGAACCGCCGCCTGGGCATGAGCCTGAAGCGTGTCAATTCCGCCGAATATCTGGACGTAGACATGAACAAGTTTTATACGTCCCACGATGACAGCGTCTCGGTGGACGCGACAGACTCCTATACTGCCAGCGACGACGAGACCTATACCGAGGACGAAGCCGCCTCTGTAGACGCGACGGAATCCTATGCTGCCAGCGATGACGAGACCTATACTGAGGATGAAGCCGCCTCAGATAACGACGTTGAGGATTAGGAATTACGTGAACCATGTGTAAGAAAGCTGACGCACCGCCGCGTCAGCTTTTTCGATTGCCTGGGGCGCTTTCGCTGCACCGTTATGCGGCAGCCGTTACAGGGTTATCTGCCTTGACTGACACAATCGCGGCGGCCAGCAGCGCCCCCATAATACCCGCCCACACCAGAAACGGCAGTCCGTTCCCGCCAAGCTGAAACAACCACCCGCCTATTAAAGGCGCAACGGCATTGGCACCGCTCAGAAACGCAGCACTGATTCCCAGAATGCCGCCGCGCTCATCTGCGCTCACCCGTTTTGTGATAAGGCTGTTGATGCTGGGCTGAAGCACGCCGCCCCCGATCGCCGCCGGAATCATGGCGATCAGCAGCCAGGCCAGGCCGCCCCAGCCCTTTGCGCTGTCGTCTGGCAAAGGAACAGAGAGGTCTTCCGGCAGCACAGTCTCACCCACCCGGCGCTCTCCGCTGTAAAGCTCCTCGGTCAGTGCGCTGCGATCATACCAGACCACAGGCTGCTGCGGCGTAAGCGCAGTAAGCGCTAATCCCACCGACAGCATACCCAGCCCCAGAAAGATCAGGTTGCGATCACCGAAGCGGCGGCTCCACTTGCCAATGAAGTAACCCTGGACCATCACCACAACGATACCGACGAACACAAAAATTACCGCGTTGCCAGAAGCATTAACCCCCAGCCTGCTGAGCGTAAACAGCGCCAGCAACTGCTCAAACCCGCCAAACGCAATCTGCTGGGCAAACATCAGCACCAGCAGAATACCCACACCGGGATGCCGCAGCGCCTGGAACATCGCGCCCAACGTAAACACCGATGCGGATCGCTGTTGGGCAAGCGCGCGTTTTTCGGCAGGATAGGTTTCTTCCAGGCGAAAGGCAGTCAGAAGAATAGACAGCAGAGAAAACCCGGCGGCCACGAAGGCCGGCACATGGTAGTTGTTGCCGCTGATCGCCAGCGAAACAAACGCGATAATCGGGCCGATGATAAACCCCAGGCCGAAAGCCGCCCCCAGAAGCCCCAGCCCCTGTGTACGCGTTTTGTCTGTCGTGCTGTCGGTAATGATGGCCTGCGCGGTAGCGATGTTCGCACCGGAAAGCCCATCGATGATGCGCGCAAGAAACAGCAGCGGCAGCGTGTTTGCAACGCCCAGCACAATGAAACCGGCAAACGTCCCAATCTGGCTGGCGACCAGCACCGGTTTGCGCCCCAGGCGATCCGACAAGCGCCCAACCAGCGGCGCGCCGATGAACTGCATCATGGGGTATGTCGCGCCCAGCAGTCCAATGGTACCCGGATCTGCGCCAAATGATGCCGCATACAAGGGCAGCAGCGGAATGATGATGGTGAGTCCCAACAGGTCAATCAGGACCACCAGGAAGACGGGGAAGATCTTCCTGAAGTCGAGTTTTTCGTCGTCGGTACCCGGTGTATGGGTGTGAAGATCTGTTGAAGTCGATGGCGCTGCCATAATTTCCTTTCTCGTTGGTACGTTGTCGCCGGTGGGTCGGCATCAGGATGGTTGATAAAGCCGCGCAGCTACAGACTATTTGCCTCATACCGCGCAATGACACTGGTCAGCCAGCGCAGTTCCGCATCCATCATCGTGCGGTGATGCTCCAGAATCAGGCTCAGCGAGCCGTCGTGTGGCACATAGTGATCCACCCGGCTGCGGGCCTGCACCAGCGCGTCGCGCTGAAGGCTCAGCAGTTCCGCGACCTCGCGCGCAGGCAGTGCGCCCGCAAAAGCCAGTGCAGCATCCAGGGCATAGCGGTTGGGTGCATAGTGGGATAACGTTTCGCGCAGCAGCTTCAGAAACTGCGCTTCGCCCACAGCCGTTACCCGGTAGGTGCGGCGTGGGGGCCGCCCGCCGGTCTGCTGTTCCTCAACAGGATCAATCCAACCCTGCTTTTCCATTTTTTCCAGCAGGAAGTAGGCAGTGGACTTCTTGAGATCGGCATACAGCGTCATGTGCTGCTCAATAAACTCGTTCAGCCCATATCCATGCATATCGCCCTGGCGAAGAAGTCCCAACAGCAACAATGCCCTGTCCATACTCAATCCTGATTAGTCAGCCCTGACTATTAACAGTATCTCGTCTGGCGAGCGATGTCAACCGTAAGCAGGGCCATACCTGGCAGAGAATCCTGGAACTCCCATGAAAGCGGCGTAACCTACCTTAAGGGATGGGGGTACAGGCGCTAAGAGTTGTGGTAAAATGTGTTAATGACCAGCCTTAAGGATTCTGCTCAGCACATAATCGGTCACATGAGTGCGAAAACAGGAAATAGTGCAGGTTTCTAACAAAGAATTGACGCACACCTGTGACGTGGTGCGCTATAATTCGGTAACGTAGCGTATTCGGACACGCGTGGAATTAAGCACTGGTTATCAATGGTTTAAACTGAGTGGCGACGGAGGATTTAACCGTGCCGAACAAAATGGAACGTTTCACCCAGAGGGCGCGGCGGGTACTGAGTCTGGCGCAGGAAGAAGCGGAGCGACTCCAGCACAACTATATTGGCACCGAACACCTTCTGCTGGGTCTGATGCGTGAAGAAGGCGGTGTTGCAGGTCGCGTATTGCGTGACCTCGGCCTGGACCCTCGTCGCGTCGAAGAGCTGGTAGAACGCCTCACGCGCGCTTCGTCCCGCAGCACCTCATTGCAGCTTGACCTCTCTCCCGGGACAAAGAAAGTTCTTGAGCTGGCGGTCGATGAAGCCCGCCGCATGGGACATCATTACATCGGGACTGAGCATTTGCTGCTCGGTTTGGTACGTCAGTCTGAGGGTGTGGCAATTGAAGTCCTTAAGCGGCTGGGGGTCAGCCCCGAAGAAGTGCGCCGTCAAACGCGCCGTGTGCTGCAGGAAAGCCCGATGCAGTCCACCAACCCGTCGCCAGAAGAGAAACCTCAGAAACCCAAGCAAAAAGACAACAAAACCCCGCTGGTTGACCAACTGGCTACCGACCTTACGGCGCTGGCGCAGGACGGCAAGCTCGACCCTGTCGTAGGACGTGAAACCGAAATCGAGCGCGTCATTCAGGTGCTTTCGCGCCGCCGCAAGAACAACCCGGCCCTCATCGGCGAACCGGGTGTGGGCAAGACTGCCATCGTTGAAGGGCTGGCGCAGCGCATTGTCGCCGGGGATACCCCCAAGCCGCTGCTGCACAAACGTGTTCTGCAGTTGGATGTTGGCTCGCTGGTCGCAGGCACCATGTATCGCGGCCAGTTTGAAGAACGCCTCAAGCGTGTTATTGAAGAACTCAAATCGTCAGACAGCATCCTGTTTATAGACGAAGTGCATATGCTGGTGGGTGCCGGTTCAGCAGGCAGCAGTGTGGACGCAGCCAACATCCTGAAACCCGCGCTGGCCCGTGGCGAGCTTCAGTGTATCGGCGCGACCACCCTGGATGAATACCGTAAGCACATCGAAAGCGATCAGGCCCTGGAACGCCGCTTCCAGCCGATCATCGTGGACGAACCGACCATCGAAGAAACCATCGAAATCCTCCAGGGCATCAAAGTGCCATACCAGGATCATCACCAGGTAGAGATTACCGACGAAGCCATTGAAGCTGCTGCAAACCTCTCTGCGCGGTATGTGCCGGATCGCTTCCTGCCGGATAAAGCCATCGATCTCATCGATGAAGCTTCTGCCCGCCTGCGTATGTACAAAAGCCCTGAAGCCGCACAGGTTCGCCGTGCGGAGATGGACCTGACGGACATTGAAGAAGAGATCCGCCTTCTGGAAGAAGAACCGGGAGACGAAGACAACCTGGAACGCCTGCGCATGCAGCGCGACGGTTTGCGCGCCACCCTGTCTGATCTGAAATCCAACTGGAATTCCGAAACCAACCAACCGCGCCTGAGCGCAGAAGATATCGCCGAAGTGGTCTCGATGTGGACGGGTATTCCGGTCATGCGTATGGCTGGGGAAGAAACAGCCCGCCTGATGGACATGGAACGCGCGCTGCACAACCGGATCATCGGGCAGCATGAAGCCATCGAAGCCATCGCGAAAGCGGTACGCCGTTCGCGCGCGGGGCTTAAAGACCCCCGCCGCCCCATCGGCTCATTTATGTTCCTGGGGCCCACGGGTGTGGGCAAGACCGAACTCACCAAGTCGCTGGCGGAATTCCTGTTCGGCAGCGAAGAAGCGCTGATCCAGCTCGACATGAGCGAGTTCATGGAACGTCACTCGGTGGCGCGGCTGGTCGGTGCGCCGCCCGGATACGTCGGCTATGAGGATGCCGGTCAGCTTACCGAAGCGATCCGCCGCCGTCCATACAGCATCGTCGTTTTTGACGAGATCGAGAAGGCGCACCCTGAAACGTTCAACATGCTGCTGCAGGTCATGGAAGAAGGCCAGCTCACGGATGCGCGCGGTCGCCGCGTGGACTTCCGCAATGCCATTATCGTGATGACGAGCAATGTGGGTGCAGACACAATCAAACGCAACACCACCTTAGGTTTCAATGTGCCAGTGGAAGACGACGTGAACGAGAAGCAGATGTACGACGACATGCGCAAGAACGTGTTCGAACAACTGCGCCGCGCCTTCCGCCCGGAATTCCTGAACCGTGTGGATGCCACGATTGTCTTCCGCTCACTTACCAAAGACGAAATCAAGCAGATTGTTGACCTTGAACTGAAGAAGGTCGGCGAACGCCTCATTGAGCATGCCATCACGCTGGATATTACCGACAGCGCGCGTGACTGGTTGGCAGATCACGGCTACGATCCTGAATATGGCGCGCGCCCGCTGCGCCGCCTTATCCAGAACGAAATCGAAGATCGTCTCTCCGATGGCATTCTGTCTGGGCAGTTCCCGCTGGCCAGTGTGGTGCGCATCATGGCCGGGGAAGATGGCAGCCTGGCGCTGGTGACCGAAAATGAGGACGAGCAGACTGCCACAGAAATCAGCGATACCGTCTCTTAGGCGACCAGGATAAGCGCGGCGGCGCTCCTGCGGCCATTCAGGTACATGCTGCCTGTGGGCCAGGGGTGCCTCTGTAAACTGTGTTTTCTTTGCCTGTGGGCCGCGCTGCAAGCAAACATCACACGCAAAAGCCGAAGTGCCGGGAACTCCCCGGCACTTTTCGTGTTGCGGGTGGGCAGGTGCTGGCCAGTCCGGTCAGCGTGAGGTGTGCGGTGGCTCTGCTGCCGACACGACAGCATCGCGCGGAAGATCGCGCGCCAGGACATAGGCCTGCACGGCCACCAGCAGAATGTTCAGAAATCCCCACCAGCCCAGCGGGGTAAACAACGTCTGAAGCACAATGCCCCCGGCCAGCCCCAACCGGCTGTAGCGGTTGTCAACGATAATGAGCAGGCCCACAATGCCCTCGACCACTGCCGCCAGCAGCGCAAACAGCACCGGGTTTGAGGGGAAAATCTCAGTGAAAATCACGCCGTACACAGGCAAAAGGGAAGTTTCGGCCAGCCCTTCATACACATTGGGGTTGCTGATGGCCAGCGACAGGTGAATGCCTGCCCCGCCCAGATAAATCAGCCCGAAAATCACAAAGGCGCGGTTTCGGTGGAGCCTGATGCGCGGGGCTGCCCTGTAGCCGGTCGTGCTTACCTGGTTGACCGGATTCGTCGAAGCGTTCATCGCCCTCACTCCTTTCGCAGCAAGGCAAAACATCCAACGTCTATCTTTCAGTGTCGTATGGGTTCAGCAGGCAGCACCAGTGATAAGCGGCCCGATTTCACATGCGGAGTATCACCTCACGGATCAGACAGAGGGCGAGGCGTGCAGGGTGGCACCAACAGCCACCCTGCAAAACGCGGCATTCACTTAGGCTGTCCCAGACAAAAAACGAACCATCGATTTCGGCGGGAGGGGACATTACCCCGCCCCTACACCTGATTGATGATTTTCCTGGAACAGCCTTACTCGTCGCGGCGCACACCACCGCTCAGGGTTTCCTGGAATTTGGTCAACCCCTCGCGGTCACCACGCACCAGGTAGGCGGCCTGCTCTGCCCAGGTCTCGATACTGCGCGGAATGCGCTTGACCTCGCCGCGCCGCAGCACATCGGTGATTTCCTCTGTAGACATCGCCGTGAGCTGCTGGAAGGTCGTCACCCCCATGCGGATGAGCACATCACGGAAGACGGGACCTATCCCTTCGATCTGCTCCAACGGGTCAACATAGGCGTTGGTTTCTGCCCCGGCAGACGGTGTGACGTTAGACATCTCCACGGCCATCTTCTCATCCGTGACCTGTTCCACGATGGCTTCTGCTTCAGCCTGTGAGGGCGGTTCAACCGGTGCGGCGGCGCTGGCCTCTGCCACCTGTTTTTCGGCAATCAGGTCACCGGCCAGGGCTGCATTGACCACAGGCGCGTTGGGATCCGCCGCAGCAGCATCTGCGACCTGTTCTCGGTCCAGGTCAGGCTCAGCGGGCTTTTCGGGAATTTCGATGTCCACACCCGCCTGTGTCTCTTTGTGCGCCAGTTCCACTGGCACGTCAGATGCGGTGGTGGATTTGTCTGGCTGGTAGTTGTCGCCGGTATCGTGCGCCACAACTTCCGCCTGTTCCTGTGCGAAAATCTCGGCTTGTTCTGCCACCTGCTGCTGGTGTTCGATGACTTTTGGTGACATGTCCGGGTGCAGCGGGTCTGCGATGGCCGGTGCTGCCTGGCCAGAGGTTTCGGCCTGGTCAATCATCGCTTCGGTAGCGGGCGCAATGACGCCTTGTTCTGATGGCGAGCCGGTCGCGATCACTTCCTGCGCTTCGCGCGGCAGATCAGCCGCCTGCGCTGCCGCAAGCACACCTGCCGCAGCGGGGCGCTCCAGCACCCACTCGCGCGCCTGTGGAATGACCAGCGCACTCTCTGCGACCTCAGGCGCGGCGTGCTGGCGTGACTGGCGATCCAATACCCACATCCACAGCATCAGCCCCACGCCCCCTGCCAGGGTAATCAGGGCTATAATCCAGGTGGCGTCTGGCAGCCCTGCGCCATTCACCGCCAGGTTCATCAGTAAAAACAACGCTGTCACCAGAAGCAGGACAGCGAAAAGGGTCGTCGTTGACCGGTTCGTTTGCATTTCGCATCTCCACAATTGCAGATTCCGACATGGATGTAATATTAACCTACCCGCGAATTCCAGTCCACAAGTTAATGCAGTAAACACGTTAACAGTTACCATGCGCATCACAGGTACACGTGAACACCGGATAGGCGTTCCCTGAACTTCCGGCATGCTTCTTATGCTTCACCGTTATCATTCTAAGACTGCCAGCGTATAATCACACTCTGTTGGACTCCCTAACCCTGGATTGTGAATTCCCATGCTTACCACGCTCAAATATCAACTGGAAAATTACTATAACGCGCAGCCCTTCGAATGGGACAACATCGAGGTTCAGGACTTAACGCAGCTTACGTCGGGTTGGGCAAGTGATGTCTATGGCTTTACGCTGAAGTTTGAAGAACAGGGCATCGAGAGCCATCTCAGGCTCGTCCTGAAGGTCTACGAGCCGAATATCGACGGCATCGACCGCGCTCTTAAGGAACGGCACGCGCTGTTTCGTTTGGGCGCGGCGCATTATCCCGTGCCTGGTGTGGCAGCGGTCGAAATCGACTCAGAGTTTATCGAGCGGCCGTTCATTATCATGGAGCAGGTCAACGGTCGCGCGTTGTGGGATGTCTTCCAGGAAGCGGATGGCCAGCAGCGGCAGGAACTGGTGGAAATGTTCGTGGGGCTGCTGGTGGATTTGCACAGCATCGATGTATCAACCCTGGTGGCCAACCTGAAACCGCTCAGCCAATTCGCACTGATTAATCGTGAAATCCACACGATGCGCGGCATGATCAGCAGTGCCGGTTTGGACGAATTCACACCTGTGACAGACTGGCTGTATGCGAATAGACAGGTAGCACCCTGTAACGCCCCGGTCGTGGCCCACCGGGACTACCACCCCTGGAACGTGCTGGTGTCAGAAGTCGGGCGGCCTTTCGTTATTGACTGGGGCTGGCAGCTTGCCGACCCGCGCTATGATGTTGCCTGGACCCTCACGATGATGGAACGGAGCGGCTATGCTGCGTTTCGTGAGGCCGTCAAGAACGAGTATGAACGGGTGATCGGTGGTCGCATCGAGAGCCTGGACTACTACGAGGTGGTGGTCACGCTGCGCTGGCTGCTGAACGTGCTGCGGTCTGTTCACAACGGCAGCGCACTGCGCAGCGACTCGGCACAGGCATTCCGTGAGTTCATTGTTGAACCGGTCACGCGCGCCGCAGAATTGATCCGGGCGCGCACGGGGATCGCTCTGCCGCCGGTCGAACAACTGCTCCAGTAGGCGGCAGCACGGTTCTTGCGTGTTTGCAGGCGCAATTAGCGAGGGCCGATGACGAAGGCTAAAACGAAGACGGAGAGGGTGTTCGTACACCCTCTTTGCGTTGTATGCGCGGCTGCAGATGCGCCGCAAACAGCTTGCTCTATGGCGTGGCATGGCTAAGCAGTTACAATAGGTTGGTCTACTATGGAAAGCAGAGGTCAGATGGTCGAAGACGATCCGGTGGTCGAGAACGACCCGGTACTCGGTACCCCCATTGCATATTATCCGGGTGATCGCGGGCGGCTTGTCCTGATTGGCGGTGGGGCTTATGCGGTGGTGGCGATGCTTATCAACATCGCTTTCCTTCCGGTCGAAGCGTCCACAGCAGCCATCGGCGTCGTCACGCTCATGTCGCTTCTGGCGCTGGTGGTGGGGTGGTGGATAACCCACCAATGGAACCGCGAAGTGGTGCTGTATGCGGGTGGGTTTACCTATCATGAGGGTTCGCGCACGGTTTACTTCAGCTTTGCAGAAATCAGGAAGATCCATTTTTATGCGGAGCGGCGCTCCTATTTCTTCGGCGTCATCAAGCGCACCATACGCCGCCTGACCCTCACCACAGAACGCGACGAAACGCTTATCCTGACCAACCTCTACCGCCGCCTGGATGAACTCGCCGAGCGCATTGAAGTGGTTGTGAACCGGCTGCTGCGCCCTGAACTTGAACGGCGTATGGCCAGCGGCGAGAAGATCGCTTTCGGCGAGGGACTGGCGCTTAGCAGCGGCGGCGTTTATGTGGACGATGCGCATCTTGCCTGGGCAGAATGCCGCGGCTACACCGTCAGGGACCGGCGGCTCACGCTGCAAGGGAGTTCCGGGGCACTTTCTGTACCACTGGCGGGGCTGTACAACGTTACCCTGCTGCTGGATATGCTGAATGCCAGGCTTCCGAAGGCTGCTCACCCATGATGTACGAGATTCACCTCTACGTCCCCAAAACCGGGAAGCTCACGCCTGCAATGCTGGACTGGTTATTTGAACATGGCCAGAGCACAGACCAGCCGGAACAGTATTGGCCGGTGCGCAGAATTAAGCCGCGTTCACTGGCGCGCCTGATGCTGAGGCTTGACCCAGCGCTGGACGCCAAACGCGGCCCCGGCGAAGATGTTGAACTGCATTACCCCAACGCACAGCTCGGTATTGTGATGTACATTCACGACCGCGGTGTTATTCTGTTCTTCCCATACATGGCCTACAGTGTCTATTCGCGGTTGGTGCTGGGAATTTGCTATACCTACATTCGCTATCTTTACGATATGGTGGGATTCTGGAGTTACGATCCGCAGCTCAATGTGCTCTCGTATGCCGATGACTTCCAGTCTATGGAAGACACGGCAGTGCTTATGGACCGGTTAATGCCCAAACTGCTCTCATCATGAACGATTAAGCAATGTATGGGCGGGCATTTAACAAAGTTCCAAAGCTTTAACCGCGCTTAATCATTCTACTTGTTTCAGACTCCTAGTACCAATGTGCGAATATGGCCCCAATTTTATTGGGTTCTTGTTGGGATGGTGTCAGATCGCCGTTAGAAATCGAGCCTGATTCGCGAAACTCACTTTGCGCTTGCTTAGTTTGTTGCCTAGCGCTGCTGGATATGCTATTCTCTACCCCGTTAACTATCGTTAACATAACACCTGTTTGTGTTCATGGAACACGCACAATTCAAGCACAAGCGTTAATGTGACGTGTGCCGTGAACCAACGTCGCGTTGGTGTACGAGACGTAAAACCAGCAACATAAACACCAACCACGCAGCATTGTATCCAAATAGAGTAAGAAAGGGCATTCTGAACATGAGTAAATTTGCTCGCATTCTTTCCCTGGTACTGGTTCTGGCCTTCGCACTGAGCACCGCCGGTGCAGTGATGGCGCAGGATCAGGAACTCCCTGGTGCCGGTGAAGGCGGCATCATCATCCGTGGCAACACGCGCGGCTCCACCAACCTCGGCCCGCTGGTCAGCATCCGCTGCTCCGGTGTGGACTGTGCAGACGTCTATGGCCTGATGTTCCCCAGTCTGCTCGGTGTGTCTCCCCAGAGCCAGAACCTCGAAGTTGGCGTCCCTGGCACCATTGCCACCGATTATGAAGTCAGCGAAGATGGCCTGACCTACACCTTCAGCCTGCGTGAAGACCTGACCTGGTCGGATGGCGAAGCCATCACCGCAGAAGATGTTTACTTTGTTTGGGAAGCACTGCAGCAGGGCCAGACCATCGGCATGTCCAGCAGCTTCTCGCCCTATGCGGCTGCCCTTGTCGGTGCTGAAATTGTGGACGATTACACCATCGCGCTCCAGTTTGAGGAACGCAACTGCGTGGCGCTCCAGCGCTCTGCCCTGCCGGTGCTGCCTGCCCACGCCTTCGGCTATACCTACGAAGACCGTGCAAACTTCGACTGGGCTTCGATGGTCGGCCACCCGATGGATCGCAACCCCAGCGTGACCTATGGTCCGTTCAAATTCACCCGCATCGAACCCGGTACCGGCGTCTACCTGGAAGCCGACCAGAACTACAGCGCCGATGCTATTGATGGCCTCGTCCGCCCCACGGGTTTCGTGTACCTGGATACCCCCGACCAGAACGTGATGATCGAACGCTTCATCGCCTTCCAGCCGGGCGACATCAACTATGTCTCTGAACCGGATGCCAGCACCTTCACCACGATCGAAGAAGCCGGCGCGCAGTTCTTTAGCGCTCCTGGCCGCGTGTGGCACTATGTGGCGTTGAACCTGGCCGATCCCGCCAACCCGCAGAACGGTCTGGACGAAGAAGGCAACCCCATCGACCAGGGCCAACACCCGATCTTCGGTGATGTGCGCGTGCGCCAGGCGCTGCAGCACGCCATCAACATTGATGAAATCATCAATGGGCCGCTGAACGGCAATGCGACCGCGATGGTCGCAGGCACCATCCCCACCGCATACACCATTCACCCTGACCTGGAACGCCGTCCGTTTGACCTCGAAGCTGCCCGCGCCCTGCTGGACGAAGCAGGCTGGGTGGCCACTGGCGATGCGCTGGTGGATGGCGGCGACGGCCTGCGCACCTGCCAGGGCTGCGAAACTGCCGAAGAAGGCACCGAACTCGATTTCGATATGATGAACGTGGGCGACATCCGCAACGATGTGGCCATCATCCTGCAGGATCAGTTTGCTGAAATCGGCGTGCGCGTCAACGTGGTGGTGCTGGACTTCAACACCATGTACGATGACAACATGGGTGCCCAGATCTACGACTCTGCCGTGGCCGGCTGGCGCGGTGCCCTGCCCTTCGACCCCGACCAGCGTTCGTTCTTCGGCGCTGAGAATGACATCTTCGGCGAAGGCTATGGCTTCAACTTCCCGTCCTACTACAACGCCGAACTGGAAGAACTGGGTGCAGAAATCAACAGTGGGAGCTGCGAGCAGGAAGACATCATCGCCGCCGCCCACCGCATTCAGGAAATCCTGTATGAAGAACAGCCGTACCTGTGGCTGTATGCCTTCAACAGCGGTTATGCTGCCGCCCCGAACATCGCCAACTTCGCCCCTGTGCCCAACTTCGGCGCGTGGAACATCGACCAGTGGGCTGTTGTTCAGTAAGCTAACCGCTCATTAACGCAATCCGCATCAAGCATCGGGGTGGTTACGCGCCACCCCGATGTTCTCAATAATGTCCAAGGCATTTGATCAACTGAGAGACGCACCACCATGTATAAATTTCTGCTCCGGCGCATTATTCAGGCATTGCCGACTATCGTAGGTATTACCATATTTGGTTTCTTAATTATGTACCTTGCGCCGGGCAGTCCGGCAACACAGCTAACCCAGGAACCAAACATGACCCCACAGCAGCGCACTGCTATCGCTGAAGAGATGGGCGTCAACGACTCGTTCTTTACGCAGTATTCGCGCTGGCTGATCGGCGATGCCCCTATCACGATTGGAAACGTTACGATCTGGGAAGGCCGCTCGCGCACCATCTTTGACCGCGCCGGGAACCCGACCGGGGAAACCAGGGTGGGAAGAGCAGAAGGCGTGCTGCGCGGTGATTTTGGCAATTCACTGGTTTCGGGGCGTCCTGTTCTGGATCTGGTGGGCGAAAAGATCCCGGCCACCGTTGAACTGGGTGCGATTTCGCTGATCATCGGGTTAGTGATCGGAATCCCGGTGGGTGTGCTTGCCGCCGTGTGGCAGGGCAGCATCTTCGACCAGGTGACACG
>CAZQIJ010000016.1:0-25808 GCA_964592955.1 uncultured Anaerolineaceae bacterium | reverse complement strand
GACGCTGGAACGGGCAGACGACAGCGGCGAAGGCGCATCGGCGCTGGTGGCGATCCCGCTGCGCCCCGGCCAGCCAACCGAAGGGGACATCGACAGCGCACACACGCAGGTGTATTACAGCTTCAGCGCCAGCCGCGACGACATCGTCACGCTGCGCATGAACCGGGTGAGCGGCAGCCTTGATCCCCTGGTGGTTGTGACCAACGCCGGGTTACAGGAACTGGCGCGCAACGATGATCTGAGCGAGAGCACACGCAACGCCGAAATCACGGATTTCCGCGTTCCAGCAGATGGCCTGTATTACGTGATTGCCACACGCTTTGAAGGCGATGCCGGTACCACAACGGGGCGCTATCGCCTGGAGCTGGTGGCGCGCGGCAACGTCTTCGCCGGGATCAGCGGCACGGCAGGCCGCCTGAGCTACGGCACCAGCGCGGGGGGCAGCATCAGCAGCGCACAGCAGGAAGTGCTGTTCGCGTTCTACGGCGTCGAAGGGGATGTGATTACGGCGGCGATGACGCGCGGCCAAGGCAGCACGCTGCAGCCCGCCCTGACGATCCTGAATGAGGCGCGCGAGCAGGTGGCGGCGGCAGCGCCTGTGGCAGGGAGCGAGGACGCCGTGCGCGTGGATCGCTACACGCTGCCGGGCACCGGGTTGTATTATCTGCGGGCGGCGCGGCGGGATGGCGAGTCCAGCGGGACGTTTGTGGTGGCGCTGGCACAGCGTTTTGATTAGCCTGGGGTGCATCAGTGTTCCGGGATGCCATCCGGGACGCCGGGCAGCAGAAAGCCGAAGGTGCTGCCTTTACCCAGTTCGCTCTCAAAAATCATCGCCCCGCGATGCCGTTCGACGATGCGCTTGACGAGGTACAGCCCCAGGCCGGTGCCCTCAATGCTGCTGGTTTGTGAGGTGCGCACGCGGTAAAACGGTGCAAACAGGCGCGCCTGCGCGTCCGGCGGGATGCCGATGCCGGTATCCTGCACCTCAAAGCGCACCGCATCGGCTTCGTTCATCACGCGCACGGTGATCGACCCGCCTGCCGGGGTGTATTTGATGGCGTTCTGCAGCAGGTTGCTGGCGGCCTGCTGAATTTGCAGCGGATCGCCCACCACGTTGGCAACCGCGCCCCCATACTCGCAGATGAGCCGCTGCGATTTTTCCGCCGCCTGCGCTTCGTAATCCTCGACAATGGCGCTGACCATCGCCAGCAGGTTCATCTGATCCTGAATGGGGGCATCCAGCGACTGTTCAACGCGTTCCAGCGACAACAGGTCGGTGCTGATCGACTCCATGCGCTGCATCAGGCGTTCGATCTGGGCGATGTAGTCGTGCTCGGCAGGGAGCAGGCGTTCGCCCGCGTCCAGCTTTAGGAACATGAGGAAGCCTTTGACGACACCGATAGGCCCGCGCAGGTCGTGCGAGGCGATGCGGATGATCTCGGACTTGATTTCTTCAAGCCCTTTCACCCGTTCATAGAGGCCGCGCAGTTCAGAAAGCTGCTGCTGCGAGACCTGGTAGAGATCGGCGTTATCCAGCGCGACGGCGATGCGCGCCGCCAGCAGGCGCAGCACATCAAAGACTTCTTTGGTGAAGACGGCGGGGTCTAGCGCTTCGAGGTTGACGAGCGCGATGAGGTTGCCGTGTGAATTCATGGGAAGAATCATACGGGCGCGCATCTGCGGCAGCACGGGCGCGGCATCTGCCGGGACGCCGGTATCGCCCTCGATGACCAGCACCGGTTCGATGGAGCTGTGCATAAGCGTGACGGCGCGGCCAATGTCTTCGGCGCTGATTTCGGCCTCCACATATGCGCCCATCGTTTGCGCCACGTGCCAGCCCGCAGTAGTGTCTTCGCCGCCCGGATCGCGGACGAGGATATACCCGGCATCGGCGGTGCTGAGCATGTAGGCAGCTTCCAGCCCGATGCGCGCCACCCGGCTGACCTCCAGGGTGCTGTTCAGTTCGTTGTTCACCTGGGTGAGCGCCGCGAGCTGACGGACATAGGCCTGCAGGTTAAGTTCGGTCATCTTGCGGGTGGTGATGTCGTGGTTGACGGTGACCAGGCCGATCATGGCTTCGCGCTGGTCGCGCACCACCGCCACAGACGACAGCACATAGAGTTCGCGCCCGTCACGGCGATGCTGCTTGACCTCGGCCCGCCAGTAGCCCCGGATGATGTACTGCTGGCGCACGAAGGTTTCGCTGGTCTCCACATATTCAGAGCGGACGACATCGGCCAGCGGTTTGCCCATCACTTCGTCCGCCTTCCAGCCATAAACGGATTCGGCAGCGTTGTTCCAGCTCGAAATCCGGCCTTCGAGGTCGGTAGAAATCACCGCGTCTGAGATGTGCTCCAGCAGGCGCGCGTTGTAGGCCATGACCTGCTCCACGCGTTTACGCTCGGTGATATCGCGCACCACGCTCTGAATGTGCAGGGGGCGGCCCTCCACATCGCGCACCAGCTCCAGGATGATTTCGGCGATGATTTCGGTAGTGTCGCGGCGCAGCATGGTACGCTCGTGGGACGCAATGTTTTCGCCAGCCAGCACCGCGCGCACCTTTTCCTCGCTGCGGGTGTGTTCGCGTTCTGGGCTGAGCGCGACAAACGGCGTTCCGACGAGGTCATCGGGGGAGTCGTAGCCCAGCATCGCCGCGCCGCGCTGGTTCACCGCTATGCTCACCCCTTTGAGGTTGAGGATAAAGATGGCGTCGCTGGTCTGTTCAAACAGGGCGCGGTAGCGCATGGCCTGGCGGGTGCGCTCCAGCTCTGCCGCCTTGCGTTCGGTGATATCCTGGGCCACACACACCGCACCCTCTGTGCTGCCGTTGGCGTCGCGCAGTACCGACTGGATGAACGAGACGGGCACCCCGCCGCCTGCCGCCGTCCGCAGTTCGATTTCGCCAGCAAACACCACATCCTTGTGCAGCGTGGAATAATCGAAGGTCGATTCGTCATCCGGGATGTGCATAAGCGCTTCCAGCGCCAGGCCGATGATCTCATCTTCTTTAAACCCAAGGACGCGGAGCGTGGTGGGGTTCACGGTGCGGATGATGCCTGCCGCGTCTGTCACCAGCAGCAGGTTGCTCATCGACCGCAGGATGTTATCCATGTAACTGCGGCCCACGCTGGTGGCTTGCAGCGTCTCCAGCGCGTGCTGAAGCGATTGTTCCTTAAGCCGGGACTGCTCGCGCTCCCGAACGAGGGTGCCAATGGTGACGTAGAGCATAAGTGACAGGATGAAGTAAATCGCCAGCGTGGTTAGCAGCAGTAAGTTCACGCTGCCTTCGCGCAGGTATGGGGCTGGCAGCACACCGCCCCTTTCGAGCAGGTACAGTGCGATGACGGTGACAGCAGCGGCAACGGTGACCCACACAAGGCCACGACGCCCCAGCAGCAGACCGCTGCCCACGATCACGATCATAAACCCGCTGAAGCCGGGGCTGCGCAGGCCGCCCCCATAAAGGTTCGCAATCACAATGATAATCGTCGTCAGCGCGACGAACACCCGGCTGGCGGCTTTCATGTGTCCCTGCCGCATAAGCAGCCACGTGCCGATGATGGTGGCAGCGCCCGTGCCATAGGCAAACAGCACCACTCCGGGCGTGATGGCCGCCCGAAGTACCGGGATAAAGCTCAGGCTCAATCCAAGAGTCACGATCCACAGTACCGGTTTGAGGATGACGGACGTAATCGTTCTGACTTCTTCATCCGACTCCGCAACGGCAAACCATGCGCGCAGTTTTTCCAGCATACAGGCGGCTGTCTTTACAATTTTCACAATCTGAAAGAATTATCCATCATTTGCCGGTGTACCACAAATTGCCGATCATTACTTACCGGCATCCCCATCCCTTAAGCGTACCACAAGAGCGCGCAGCGGACTACCTCAAGCGCGCGCACAACCCTTGCTCACACCAAACCCCCCTACACGAAACCCGGTATCGTTGGTAGACTCTGCCCACGACTTAGGCAACATAAGTTCAGGATGCTTGCATGTCAGAAAAAAGAACGACGAATGAAGGCGACGTGATCGACGGCAGCTTAGAGGAAACGGGCCGCACACCCGCGACCCACGCTGAAGACAGCACGAATCCGCGCCGCAATGCGCCGGTCGTGGCAGCTAACCCACCACGTCGCGGGGGGTGCGGGTGCTGGATCACGGGGCTGCTGGCGCTCTTCATCGCCGGGATGCTGGTGGTGGCAGGGCTGATCTTACCGCCTGTCAGCATCCTGGACCGGGTGTTTGGGGTGCCCTATGTGATGCTGGATGCCGAACACAACGCCTACCTAACCACCGACAGCAGCATGACGGTCATCCTCAACCCGGCAGATGTGGGGCGCGACTTTGGGGTGTTTGTTGAAACGGTTGCGCTCAACGACTTCATCGCCGGTAATGGCGAAACCGCAGCATGGATTCCGGTGGCGCAGGCGGCTGTTCCGCCGTACCTGGCGCTGCAAAGCCAGGTTTATCACCTGCAGACGACCGGCGAAGCCCCGGACGGTATGACGGTTGACCTGCGGCTGCCCGCGACTGCCGCGACACAGGACACGCTTGATGTGTATGGATGGTTTACCGACACCGGGCGCTGGGAATTTCTGCCTGCACAGCTCAACACCGCCGGGAATTTGTCCGTAAGCATGGGCGAAATCCCGGAACATCTCGCGCTGTTCCAGGCTGCCCCGCTGGATCCGATAGTGCTGACGCCTGTGGATGTGACGGAAGCGCTGACGCCGAACGCCGCACAGGTGGCCACCATCGTGGCACCTGCGGGCTTGCAGCCAACCCTGCAAGGGACACTAACGGGCAGCTTTGCCCCGGATTTTGACATCAATGCCAGCTACCGCGTGATGCCGCTGATACGCAATTTCACTGACCCGCGCGCGCTGGATTCCGATACCGTAAGCGCCATCCTGGGGAATAACAGCCTGCGCAGCGCGCACATTCAGCAGTTGGTGGGGGTGACGGTTAACAACGGCTTTGACGGCGTGATCATCGATTACCGCGATCTGCCCGTTAGCCAGCGCGACACGTTCAGCATGTTTATCCGCGACCTGAAGACCAGCCTGCGCAGCGCCAACATGACGCTGGGCGTGGTCGTCCCGGCGGCGGAAAACCAGAACGGCGCGTGGGAGACTGGCGCGTATGACTGGCGCGCCATTGGCGCGAGTGCCGATTACGTCATTGTGGAGTTCGGGCTGGACCCGACGAGCTTCACGCCGGGTGAAGACCGGCTGGTAGAAGCGATGCTGCGCTGGGCCAAAGGCGAAGTGAGCCGCTACAAGCTGATCGCGGGGTTGAACGCGCTTTCGACGCGCGAAACTGCCGGGACGTTTGTGCCCGTGAGCTATGACGAAGCGCTGGCCCCCCTGGGGAGCGTGACGATTGAGGCGGAAACCAGCGCAGGCGGCACCGTTTCGCCGGGGCAGCCGATTCTGGCCAGCCTGGACGGGGCAGACGCGCTGCCCGGCGTAGACACGCAAACGCGCACGCCGTTCATCGAGTATCTGAATGCCGATGGCGACACAGCATCGCGCGTGTGGCTGACGACCGGCGACGCGCTGCGCTTCCGCATGGATCGCGTGGGCGCGTTTGCGATTGGCGGCGTGGCGCTGGATGACCTGGTGGCAGACGGCGTGGCCGGGGATGTGTTCCCCGCGATTGTCAATTACAAGCTGCGCCAACTGCCGCAGGCGGCACAACCGCAACTGGCGCTGCGCTGGCGCATCGAGAGCGCGAACGGGGTTGTCAGCGAGGTGGTGACGGCCCTTAACGAAGAACTGGTGCTCACGCTGGAGCCGGGTCAGGAAGGCAACTTTGCGGTGAATGTGGAGGTGGTGGGTGGCGATACGTCCAGCGCACGCAGCGGCGCGGCGGTTGCCGTCTTCGCGCCCACAGCCACGCCCACCCCGCCGCCCACAGCCACGCCCACCCCGCTGCCCTCGCCAACGCCTACCCTGGAAGTGATCGTCCCTACGGCGACCAGCGCAGGGAACACCGGTATCGGCCCGTATAATCCGGGGCCTGCGGTGAACCTGGGGCCAGGCGCGATTGTGAGCGGCTTTGAGTATGGCGGGCATGTGACCGGCACCAACAGCGAGGTGGCGGCCAACGCCATGCGCCAGGCCGGGATGGTGTGGATGAAAGTACAGGCGCGCTACTCGCCAGGCCGGAATCCCGGTGAGCTGTCGCAGGTGATCAGCGACGCGCACGGGCGCGGGTTTAAGGTGCTCGTGGGCGTGGTGGGCAACCCGGCGGATCTGGCTGAGGGGGGCGGCGGATACATCCAGCAGTTCGCCGGTTTCCTGGGCGGGTTGGCCGGGATGGGGCCAGACGCCATCGAGGTATGGAACGAGCCGAACATCGAACGTGAATGGCCGAATGGCCAGATCAGCGGTGCGAATTATACGGCGATGCTGGGCGCGTCGTACCAGGCGATTAAGAGCGCGAACCCGAATGTGATGGTCATCAGCGCCGCGCCCGCCCCCACCGGTGCCGAGGCAGCGTTCCCTGGTGCGGTGGTCAACGACGACCGCTTCCTGGCCGATATGTTTGCGGCGGGTGCCGCCAATTACATGGACTGCCTGGGCATGCACTATAATGAAGGCATTGTGGGGCCGGGCCAGGTGGGCGGCGACCCGCGCGACGATTACTATACGCGCTACTTACAGGGGATGTTGAACACCTACTGGCGTGTTTCAGGGGGGGTGAAGCCCATCTGCATTACAGAGCTGGGTTACCTCACACGAGAAGGCTATGGCGACCTGGGGCCGTTCTGGGCATGGGCGCAGAATACGACGGTGGCGCAGCAGGCCGCCTGGCTGGCAGAGGCCATCGCCATCGCGTCGCAGAGCGGGCGCGTGCGTATGCTGATCGTGTGGAATATCGATTTCACGGGGTTCAACGCCAACGATCCGCAGGGCGGTTACGCGATTGTTCGTCCTGGTGGGGACTGCCCCGCCTGCCGCGCAATTGCCGGCGCGCGCTGATAGCATCGTGCAGCGCGGCGGCAAACGCAAACGCCGGGGCGCGCGCTGATAGCATCGTGCAGCGCGGCGGCAAACGCAAACGCCAGGGCGCGCGCTGATAGCATCGTGCAGCGCGGCGGCAAACACAAACGCCAGGGCGCGTGCTGATAGCATCGTGCAGCGCGCCTTACAGGGATAGTGCCCCCCACAACCCCGGCACGGCGCAACGTCTGCGGCGGCTGGGCAATGGGGGCACACCCTGGCGCACCGCGAAAAAACAAAAAAGAAACGTAAGGTAGTTTACAAAGGTAAACCGATGACGCAAAGAGCTTTGGTAAGAAAACAGGTGGGATGGTTCGCGCTGGCCTGGACGTTAATCACGCTGGTGGTGGCCGCGCTGACGTTTTTCGCCATTTATGTGACGTATGATACCGGCGCGGGTGATCCCTACACGGCAAACCTGGCGCTGCCCGCCTTCACGCAGGAACCGCAGCCGACGCAGGTGGCGCTGGTCGTCACGAACCCACCCACACGCGCCCCCCTAACAACCGCCGTCCCCAGCCCTGAACCGACCCAGGACGCGCCAGCGGTCACCGAAGAAACCGGCGCTGCGTTGATGTCGGCACAGGCGGACACTGCGGCGCAGGCAGCCACCGAAGAAGCGCCGCCCCCCCTGCCGACTGCGACCCTCCCTCCCATTGAGGAAGACGCGTTCCAGGTGGGGATCCAGGTGCAGTACAGCCTGGACCTGAACCCGGATAACCAGGATGGCTGGATGCGCGACGTGCGCGACAACCTGGGGCTGAACTGGTTCAAGATGCAGGTGCGCTGGGAAGACGTGGAACCGGTGCAAGGCACCTATGACTGGTCCAAGGTGCGGCTGGCGGTTGCTTCTGCGCGCCGCAACAACATGCGCATGATGATTTCGCTCGTCACCGCGCCGGAATGGGCACGCCAGCCGGGGGTGGATACGAGCAAGCATGGCCCTCCGGCAGATTATGCGAATTACACCCGGATGCTGCGGCGGATGCTGGAACGCTGGGGCGACGACATCCACGCGATTGAGATCTGGAACGAGCAGAACCTTGACCGCGAATGGATGTCTGTGAACGGGCTGAACGCGGAAGACTATACCGAGCTGCTGCGCGTGAGCTACGAGACGATTAAATCAATCAACCCCAATATTATCGTCATCAGCGGCGCGCTGTCGCCGGGTGGCGGCTGGCAGGAACCGGATGGACGTATCTCCGCAATCGACGACTTCGCGTACCTGGACGGGATGATCAGCGCCGGATTCCTGGAATACACGGATTGTGTGGGCGTGCATCACAACGGCTACAACATCGGGCCAAGCGTGCTGGCCAACGAAGTCCCGGATGATCCCACCGCGACCTTCCGCGGGCCGTTCGATAACCCGCATCATTCGTGGAGCTTCCGCAGCACGCTGGAAACCTATGCCGACATGGTACAGGTGGCCGGCTACGATATTCCGCTGTGCATCACCGAATTCGGCTGGGCATCCACCGAAGACCTGGACGGGTATCCGGCAGGGTTTGAATTTGCCAACGACAACACGCTGGAAGAACAGGCCACGTGGATGATCGAAGCCCTGGAAAACATGGAGGAATGGGGTTTCGTGCGGTTGGCGTTCATCTGGAATCTCAACTACGGTCCGCAGGCTGGCTGGGATCCGACCAACGACAACGTGCCCTATTCGCTGATCGGCCCGGATTTCATCCACCGACCGGCCTACGACGCGGTTCGTGACTGGTCTGCGTCCCGGCGTGAAGCGGAGTAGGGCAGCGCACAGCGCAGGTTATCGACTGCGGCGCGGTAGGCAGTGTGTGATGGCCGCGCGGCGAAACCTGCGCAATCGACCATGATGATGATGATGATGAAGGGTAAGCACCCGTTTTTCGTGGCGGCGTTTGCCGTCACCCTGCTGCTGGCAGGCGTCAGCGCCGCCATCGTCACCCGCCCGCCGGATGATCCGTTCGCGGCGGGCGCGGTGACCAACCCGCCGTTTACAGCGCTAACTTACGGCATCCAGGCGTTTCTGTGGTGGGATGGCGGCGAAGTGGGGCAGAACCTGGACTGGGTGCGGATGATGATGTTTACGCACGTCAAGCAGACCTTTGCCTGGCACGACCTGGAACCGGCGCGCGGCGAATGGCGGTTTGCGCCTGCGGACAGCCTTCTGGCGCAGGTGGAGGCGCGCGGGCTGTCGCTGGTGGCGCGGTTGGGCGATACACCGCAGTGGGCGCGTGCGCCGCTGCCGGACGGCGTGGCCGAAGACGACGTTCACGATACGCCGCCCGCCGACCTGGACGACTGGGCCGCCTACTGCGGCACCATCGCGCAGCGCTACAGCGGGCGCATACGGGCGTACCAGGTGTGGAACGAGCCGAACCTCAGCCGGGAGTGGGGCGGCAGAACGCCGGATGCGGCGTCCTATGTGGCGCTGCTGCGCGTGTGTGCAGAGGCCATACGCGCGGCAGACCCCAGCGCCATCATCATTTCGGCAGGGTTAGCGCCCACCGGCACCCACGATGACCGCGCCCAGCGCGACGACCTCTATCTGCAAGCGCTGTATGAGGCGGGCTTCACGGCCTATGCGGATGTGGTGGGCGTACACGCGCCAGGGTTTTCGCGCCCGGAGGTTGACCCGTCCGTACCGCCACAGGGGCGCTGGGCCGCGTTCCGGCGGGTGGAGGACCTGCGCAAGATTATGATTGCCAACGGCGACGCGGCGCGCCAGATGGCCATCCTGGAAGTGGGGTATACCACCGACCGTGTTCACCCTGAATACCAGTGGTTTGCGGTGACCGAAGCCCAGCAGGCCGAGTATTTGCAGGCGGCCTATGCCTATGCCGCGCAGCACTGGCGGCCCTGGGTGGGGTTGATGAGCAGCATCTACCTGGCTAAACCGGTGTGGACGGAGGAAGACGAAGAATGGTGGTGGTCGGTCACCATCCCCGGCCCTGAGCCGGGGCTGATCTACACGCGACCGGCCTTCAGCGCGCTGACCGAAATGCCGAAATACTGCGGCGAGACAACCGTGCCCGAACGTGACCCAGGAGCGATTCCCGTTGTCCCAGACAATCCTTGCCATTAGCCTGTTCTTTCACATCATCGCCACTACGGTGTGGATCGGCGGCCTGTTTCTGACGCTGATGCTGGTCTGGCCGGAAGTGCGGCGCACGCTGGCGGATAATCCCGCGCTGTATGGGCTGCTCTCACGCCTGCGCAGGCGTTTCGCGCCGCTCACCAACCTGGCGCTGGTGGTGCTGATCGTCACCGGGCTGACGCAGATGTCTGGCGACCCCAATTACGATGGGCTGATGCAGGTGACCAACGACTGGAGCCGGATCATCCTCATCAAGCACCTGCTGATCGGCGCGATGGTGGTGAGCGGCGCGCTGCTTCAGTTCGGGGTCGCGCCTGCGCTGGAACGCGCGAGCCTGCTGGCCGAACGCGGCAAGGGCGACCCTGCTGAATGGGAGCGCCTGCGCCGCCGCGAAATTCGGCTGACATGGGCCAACGCCGGGTTGGGGGCGCTGGTGGTGGCGTGCAGCGTGTATGCCGGGACGATTTAGCGCATGAACACGCGCATTCGCCTGCTCGTCATCCTGTTCGGCGCGCTGATCGTGGCCGCAACCTACAGCTTCCCGCTGTGGTTTCCGCGCATCTACAGCACCGAAGAACTGAGCGCCTTCCCGGAGCTGCCAGAAGACCTGCAGATCGCGTTTGCGGTGCTGCCCGCCAGCGAGCGCACTGCCTACCTGGCGCTGCGCAGCACGGACCCCAACACGGCACTGCGGATGGCCACCGCGCGCTTGCAGGCCAACGTGACCGTCCCGCCAGAACAGCAGACCATGCCGCTTAATGAAGGTCAGGTGCCGGTGGCGCTGGGCGACTTTGTGGCGCTTTCTCCCATCCGGCGGGCAGAAGGCAGCGCCACGATCTACCAACTGCCGGACGGCAGCCGGTTTTTGTGGCTGGACGGCTTCAGCACGGTGCAGGGGCCTGGGCTGCTGGTGCTGCTTTCGACGCTGACGCGCGAGGCGATCACCGACATGGAAGCCGATATGGCCGAGGATGAAACGATGGAATTTGTGCTGCCCACCGATGACATCATCCTGGGGCCGCTGACGGCCAATGTGGGCAGCCAACGCTTCGACGTGCCCACCGAAGCGGAACTGCCCCGCTACACCAGCATCGTCCTCTACAGCCGCGACCTGAACCTGGTCTACAGTATCGCAGAGCTGGCGCAGTAGTGAAAAATGAGAAACGTTGTGACATCGCGTAAATCTTAATTCTTTTTTTCGCTTTCTCATTGTACATTTAGGCCATTAAAGAAACTGCGGCACAGTGACAATAGGGAAACAACAATGGCAACAACTTACGAACTCGGCCCAATTCTGCAAAGTGTGGCTCCGCACTTCCAGCTTCATAACCATGACCGCGTCCGTACCGGCCTGTCTGATCTGATGCGCGGCAATGCGCTGCTGCTCGGCTTCATCGGCGATGTATGGGAACCGGTAAGCGTGCGGCGCATTCTGTGGCTTCAGCGGCATGTCGGAAAATTCGCCGCTGTGCGCCTGTCTGTGGCGATGATCGTGCGCAGCCAACCGCAAACCCTGTACGGTTTTCAACTGAGCAACCCGCTGCCGATGCTGTTTCAACTGCTGGCAGACCCCAAGGGTGATGTCCACCGCATGTATAACATGGAATTCGACAACACTGAACGGGCGGGGCTTGTCCTCATTGATCACAACCAGATCGTGCGGCGCAAGTGGGTTATGCCCGAAGAATACAGTTGGCCAAACCAGAACGAGCTTCTGCAGGCATTTGACCTGCTGAACTAACCGCCTGGCCGTAAACCTGGCGGGCGGTTTCCAAACGGGCGGTTCACGAACCGCCCCTGCGAGCCATTCTCACCCTTATCACTCAAGCGCCCATGTTTACTTCATGGGCGTTTGGGTTTCTGGTGAAATTCGGCCACCCCCTGCATGGTGTGGAACTGTTTGCCCGGCAGCGGCGTCACTAAAGCAGATCGAATATCAGCACCATGTGAGGAAGGCAGGCCGCATCATGAAACGTCTTTACCTGTTCACCGTGTCGCTGCTGCTGCTGCTCGTGGCAGCCGCCGCGTGCGCGTCCCAGAACGCGCCAGCTTCGGTATCCAGCGGGGGATTACCCCCAGTGGCACAAATGCCCACCGCTCTGCCTACGATGGCGGCCATGGCCACCTCTGCTGCCCCAGCAGAGGGTGCGGAGCGTGCCCTGCCACCCGGCCAGGCGGACCCTGAGACCAGGCCTGTGGACGCTGCAGCAGGCCAGGACGTGGCCAGAGTTATCCTGCGCGATGCCACCATCAGCATCCGCGTGGCGGATGTGCAGGCCAGGATGGACGACATCAGCGCGATGGCCGATGAGATGGGCGGCTGGGTCGTTAGCGCAAACACCACCGCGCAGACCTACAGCACCGGTCGCAGGCTGACCGGTACGATTGCGCTGCGCGTTCCGGCGGCGCGGCTGAATGAAGCGCTGGAGCGCATTCGGACGGATGTGGAAGAGGTCATCAGCCAGGCCGAAAACGGGCGCGATGTGACGGCGCAGTATGTGGATGTCGCCAGCCGTCTGGCGAATATGGAGGCCGCCGAAGCACAACTTCAGACGCTGATGGATCGCGCGGAGACGGTAGAAGAGGTGCTGGAAGTCTTCACACAGCTTAACCGCGTGCGGGGCGATGTGGAGAGCCTGCGCGGGCAGTTGAATTATTTCGACGAAGCGGCGGCGTTCTCGCTGATTACGGTGACGGTGCAGCCGGTGATTCCGAGTGTGGTAGAAACGCAGACGACCGGCTGGAGCCTGCAAGCGGTGGTCGAAGACGCCTTCGGCACGCTGATTTCTGCCATGCAGGGGCTGCTGGAACTGGCGGTGACGCTGGTGATTGTGGGGGTGCCGCTGCTGCTGGTGGTGGGGGTGCCGCTGCTGCTGGTTGGACGGCGCGTGCTGCGTTTCCGAAGAACGTGATTTTGCCTTGTCAGGTGTGGCAGCGTCAGTTACGATTGCTGACTGTGCTGGATTAGACAGAGCATCATCCATGTTTACTGAACCCGAAATAAACCCGTTGGAAGATACCCACCCCACCCAGACGGTGCGCCAGGTCAGTGCAGACCCGCGCCCGTCTCGGTTACAGCGTATCGCCGGGATGTTTAGTTTGTTGGGCGCGGTGGGCTTCACACTGGCAACGGCGGCGCTGCTGGTGCTGCCCGCGCCGCAGCCGGGGGTGATTCCGGTGACTCCTGACGGAATCCCAGCCAGCCCACAAGCAGAAGCAGAGGCGCTCCCCAGCGCAACACCACCGCAGATCGCAGAAAACACGGCGGCCCCTGCGGGGGATGCGGCAGCGGCCACCCAGGTCAGCCCCGGCAATGTGGCTGTGGTGAATCGCAGCGGCGCGCTGCCTACCCTGAGCGCAGACCTCCTGCAAAGCCTGCTGCTGACCCCGGTTGTGCCGGTGCTGGCGCAGAACGACGGCCAGATCACGCGCGGGGCGCTGAACCCGTTTACGATCATCCCGCAGCGCCCGCGCAACCAGGTGATCCAGTACACGGTGGAGCAGGGCGATACGATTTCAGAACTGTCGCAGCGTTTTGGCGTTTCGCAGGAAAGCCTCGCATGGTCCAATGACCGGCGCATTGTGTGGCTGCTGCAGCCGGGCATGGTGCTGAACATCCCGCCGGTGGACGGCGTGTACTTTCAGGTGGTGGGCACGCGCACACTGGCAGAAGTGGCGGCAGAGTTCGGCATCAGCGACCCGTATGTGGTGATCGATTCTGAGGCGAACCCGCAGCTCTTCGGCTTCGACCCGAACACGGCAGCGCCAAGCGGCACGTGGATCTTCTTCCCTGGTGGGCAGGCAGAATTTATTGACTGGACGCCGCCCGCGGTGGCGGAGAGCGGTGGCAGCGGCGGCAGCGGGACGAGCGGAGGCGGCAGTAACACCGTCAGCTTCCAGCTTGGCGATCCGGGAAGCTGCGGCTGGGTGGAGGCTGGCGCGGGTACTGCGTGGGGGTCGCCGATGGCACCCGGCACCTATACGGTGACGCGCGGCTACAGCAGTTGGCATCCGGGCATTGATCTGGCGTCGTCTGTTGGGACTTCGGTGTATGCGGCCAACGGCGGCACGGTGATCTTTGCCGGTCGCAACAACTGGGGCTATGGGCTGGCGATTGTGGTCAATCATGGCGCATACAGCACGCTCTATGGCCACCTCAGCCAGGTATCGGTGGGATGTGGGCAGGTGGTGGGCACCGGGCAGGTCATCGGCGCAGTGGGCAGCACCGGCAATTCGTCTGGCCCGCATCTGCATTTCGAAATCATGTACGGTGGAAACCGCTTCGACCCGGCCTCCACACTGGCATTCTGAAGCGCACGGGGCGGGCACAAGTCCGCCTCGTTGCTTAGGGTCTGTTGACGATTGCAGCGGTTCTGGTGCGCATAACTGCCAGGAACGCAAACAGACCCTGGTACCGGCACACGCGCAATCCGAAGGGTTCAGGGGCTGTGCCCCCATGCCCCCGGCAGTGCGCAACGCACCCCGCACCGCGTCATGCGCATCCTGCTGCTGTACGCGTAAACCCCTCAGGGCTTAACCCTGAGGCTGGCTCGCCCACACCCTATGCCCGCCTGCCGCTGCAATGCCAGGGGTGGGCCTGTTGGAAGCGGTATTCTCCCCCGCTTCCAGCGCAGCGTTGGGCGAAGGGGCAGCAGGGATGCGGGCTTCACGCTCAGAACAGCGCTGAGCGGTTACGTTTTTTGCAGGATCTCACGTCGGTTGCGGTTAACAGGCGGTAAGCCAGCAGAGGTTAAACATGGCACTCAAAGAAAATATGGTCACAATCAACGGCTACGCGGTGCATTACTGGCAGGACGGTAATGAGAACGTGCGGCCCCTCCTTCTGCTTCATGGTGGTTTCGGCGATGCATGGATGAACTGGTCAGAGTTGATCCCGTACCTTGCGGAAGACTATAACGTCATCGCGCCGGATCTGCCGGGTTATGGGCAGAGCGATGCGCTGCGCACGATGCGGCTGGATGCGCTGGTGGACTGGTTGAAGGCGTTCATGGAGACGCTTCAGCTATCGCAGGCGGCGCTGGTGGGCCATTCGTTCGCCGGGGTCATCGTGCGCATGTTCAGCGCCGCCTATCCCACCCTGGTTCCTGCCCTCATCCTGGTCAACGGCGGCATGCTGCCAGACACAACCCGTACAGCCCGCTTTCTGGCGTCGCTGCCCATGATCGGCCCACGCCTGTTCAGCGATATTGCGGCGCGCAGCACCAGCCGCACGCAACTCGAAGACATGATCATGGTTAAAGGGGTACTAACCGAAAGGCTGGTGGCCAATGTGCAGAACAACCGCAGCGGCATGATGGCGCTGATGCGCGGGCTTACGCTTTCGCGGCTGCCAGCCGAAACCGTGCCCAGAATCGCGGTGATGCTGCTGTGGGGCGAAAGCGATACGATCACGCCCAAACGCACCGCCGAACACCTGATGAGCGAAATCCCAGGGGCCAAAACCGCGTGGCTGGCAGATACCGGGCACATGCCGCACATCGAAGCGCCAGACGCGTTCGCGGCACAGGTCATGTTCTTTCTGCGCAACAATGACCGGGGGATCGTGCGCAAGCTGCCCGGTGTGGGAATGCTTGGTTAAGGGTTAAGGATTATCGAGTTCTGACGGCGAACAGCAAAAAACGGTTGCACGGTTGTCCACGCCATGTTACAGTTCTTTTCAGCGTTCATACGATCTTCCCTAAAGAGGAGATAAGACATGCCGAACCTTGACGACGAACTTTATCTGGTGCATGGCCCCGATGAATATGATGACGAAGAATTTGAAGAAGATGACCTCGAAGAAGACGACGAGTATTACGACGACGACGAAGATCTGGATGATGATGACGAGTATTACGACGACGAAGAAGAATTCGATGACGACGATGAATAGCTAGGGACTACTGCCGCTGCACGAGCCAGCGCATGACCTGATACTGGCTCTGCAACGCTGAAAACCGGAGTAGCGAATACTCCGGTTTTTGTATTTTCGCCGCCAGCCCCCCTACACCTCCACTGGCAGGTGATCCTGGTTGCCCCAGTCTTTCCACGAACCATCATAAACCGAGCCCCCGTCCAGGCCGGCGACACGCATGGCCAGCAGCGCAAAGCTGGCAGAAACGCCGGAATTGCAGTAGAGGATGACCTCGTCTGTGGGCTGCACACCCGCCGCCTCAAACAGATCGCGCGCAATGCCGGGAGGGCGCATTGTGCGATCTGGCGTAAGCAGCATGTGGCGCGGCAGGTTAACGGCACCCGGAATGTGCCCGTGATGCCTGGCGCGGGAGATCAGGCCGTGATACTCCCCCTCGGTACGCACGTCGATGAGGCGAACATGGCTGTTCATGGCGGCCAGCACGTCTTCGGCGGTGCGCCGCAGCGCAGGGTTGACCTGTGGCGCGAAATCGCTGGCGGTAGTGAAGGGGATCTCGCGGGTTATGGGGCGGTCTTCGGCCAGCCATTTGTCCCAGCCGCCATCCAGCACGGCCACACGGTCGTGGCCGTAATACTGAAGCGCCCACCACAGGCGGGCTGCCAGCATCCCCTCACAGTCATCATAAACCACCACCAACGATCTGGACGAAATACCAAGCCTGCTCATGACCGCGGCAAACTTTTCGGGCGGTGCAATCTGCATACGCTGCGGGCCGTCGATGGTGATATCGCGCACCCAGTCCACGAAAAACGCTCCAGGAATGTGCGCCTCACGGTAGGCGTCGTGGTGGCTGTAATAGTGAGGCAGCGGCGCGGATGCCGGCAGCACGCGCCCGCGCACATCGATGATGCGCAGGCTGCGATCGCGCAGGTGCTGGTCCAGCCACATGGTGGTTACGAGTGTATTCTGGATAGGTTCGGTCATCAGGTGTCGGGTTCTCGTAATGAGCGGAAACACTTCAAATTATAGCGGTGTTGTGCGAGTCCATGAATGAGGCCAATGTAACCCTTCGGGCATGTGCCGCGCACGGGGCAATTTCTAACAGGCCGTTTACGCGCCTGTGGTATAATGCCGTTCGCCTTAGAATAACATAACTACCAATCGAGGATCTATGTTCAGGAATCTCGTGAAGAAAATCGTCGGCGACCCGATGGAACGCGCAATCGCGCAGTACCGGGCTGTCGTGGATGACATCAACGCGCTGGAACCTCAGATGAAGGCCCTCAGCGATGACGCACTTCGTGCCCACACCGAAACCCTCAGGCAGCGGCTGGCGGCTGGCGAAACGCTGGAGGATCTCATGGTGGAGGCGTTCGCGCTGGTGCGTGAGGCTGCCGTGAGGACCCTGGGCATGAGGCACTACGATGTGCAGATGATCGGCGGGATGGTGCTGCACCAGGGCCGCATTGCAGAGATGAAGACGGGTGAAGGTAAGACCCTGGTCGCTACGCTGCCGCTGTACCTGAACGCGCTGGCTGGCCAGGGGGCACACCTGGTGACGCCCAACGATTACCTGAGCAAATTCGGTTTGCAGTCGATGGGCCCGGTTTATCACTTCCTCGGTTTAACCGCCGCGGTCATTCAGAACACCGGCGGCGACCCCAACAGCGGGTCCTACATTTATGATCCGGCCTACAGCTCTGACGATGCGCGCTACCAGAATTTGCGCCCGTGTACGCGCGCAGAGGCCTACCGCACCGACATCACGTATGGCACCAACAACGAATTCGGGTTCGACTATCTGCGCGACAACATGGTGTATGACCGGTCACAGCTTGCGCAGCGCCAGTTGAATTTTGCCATCGTGGACGAAGTCGATAACATCCTCATCGACGAAGCGCGTACCCCGCTGATTATCTCTGGCCCGTCCGACCCGCCTGCGGAGTATTACCGCACCTTCACGCAGATCGTGCGCACCCTGAAGCCCAGCAGCGATGACAGCATAGACGACAAAGACCCGGATGGCGACTATGTGGTAGACATCAAAGACCGCACCGCGTACCTGACCGAGGCCGGTGTAGAGAAGATCGAGGCGAAACTGGGACTGGTACACCTCTACCACCCGGATAACGCCGAAATGATCCCCTACCTGGATAACTGCCTGCGGGCGCGCGCGCTTTACCACCGGGATAAAGAATACGTCGTCCAGGATGGCCAGGTGATCATCGTGGACGAATATACGGGCCGCCTGATGATAGGCCGCCGCTTCTCGGAAGGTCTGCACCAGGCCATCGAAGCGAAGGAAGGCGTGGAAATTCGGCGCGAAAACCTGACGCTGGCTACCATCACATTCCAGAACTTTTTCCGCATGTATAAGAAACTGGCAGGCATGACCGGTACAGCGCAGACCGAAGCGGAAGAGTTCGAGAAGATTTACAACCTCGAAGTGGTGCCGATCCCGACCAATGTCGCCTCGCAGCGTGCCGACCATGAAGACGTGATCTACCTCACCGAGAGGGCGAAATTTGACGCCGTCGTGGCAGAGATCAAGACGCGGCAGGAACGCGGCCAGCCGGTGCTGGTGGGCACGGTCGCCATCGAAACCTCTGAACGGCTGAGCAAAGCGCTGGAGCGCGCCGGGGTTAAGCATGAAGTGCTGAACGCCAAGCAGCACGAGCGCGAGGCCGGTATCATCGCGCAGGCGGGGCAGGTGGGGCGTGTGACCATTGCCACCAACATGGCCGGTCGTGGTGTGGATATTCTGCTGGGCGGTAATCCTGACGGGCTGGCGCGCGATATCCTGCGGCGCGACGAAGGGGTTGAAACCACCGAAGCGACGCCGGAACAGCGCGAACGGGCGCTGGCAAAAGCCCGCGAGCGCTGCCGCGAAGACCGGCAGCGCGTGGTGGAGGCCGGGGGGCTGTTCGTGCTGGGTACGGAACGGCACGAAGCCCGGCGCATCGACAACCAGTTGCGCGGTCGCGCGGGGCGGCAGGGTGACCCTGGCGAGTCGCGCTTTTACCTGAGCCTGGAAGATGACCTGATGCGGCGTTTTGGCGGCGACCGGATGAAGGGCATCATGAAGTGGGCCAACCTGCCGGATGACGAGCCGATCCAGCACAACATGATCACGCGGTCAATCGCACAGGCGCAGGTGCGTGTGGAAGGTTACAACTTCGACATCCGCAAACGCGTGCTTGAGTATGACGACGTGGTGAACCGCCAGCGCGAAAACACCTACAAGCAGCGGCGCGAAATCCTGGAGCAGGATAACGATCAACTGCGCGAAAAAGCGATGGCCACACTCGAAAAGCTGATCGTCGATGCCATCGATGAGTTTGTGGACGACGAAAAGAACCCGGATACCTGGGATGTGGAAGGGATGCACCGCAAGCTGTATACCATCTTCCCCGTGCCAGAAGACATTACCCCGACGACGCTGGAAGACTATGAGACGCTGGAAGCGCTGGAAAACGACATCATGGTGGCCATGCGCAAGGCATACGCGCGCAAGACAGATGAACTGGGGGCAGACATTATGCCCCTGGCCGAACGGCAGATGATGCTGCGCGCCATTGATGTACACTGGCAGCGCCACCTGACCGACCTGGATGTGCTGCGCGAGGGCATCGGCCTCATGGCGGTGGCGCAGCGCGACCCGCTGGTAGAATACAAGCGCGAAGCGTTCGTTATGTTCAAGGAGCTGCAAACGCTCATCGCGCTGCAAACGGTGCAGAACATCTTCCGCGCACAGGTCAATGTAGCGCAGCCGGTCCGCCGCCCGATGGTGGCACAGCGCCCTGGGGCCACAGACACCGCAAAATCCGAACCGGCACGCAGCACCAAGAAACCGGGGCGCAACGATCCATGCTGGTGTGGTAGCGGCAAGAAGTATAAGCACTGCCATATGCGCGAAGACGAGAAGAAGGCGCTGCGCAGCTCATAGGCGCGCACTGCGACACTGGGCGCGGGAATGTGGGGTATTCCCGCGCCCAGTGCCGGATCGTGAAGTGGGCATGTGGGGCAAACGTTGTGACCGCTACACCGCGGCGCAAACACATGAGCAGGCGACCCTCGCTGGGGTAGAGGCACGGCAGGCCGCGCCCAACGGGTGATGGATTTCCGCCGATGTGTACCAGGGTCTGTTGACAGTTCTGGCTGCCAGGGCACTGAAAAGGGCACAAATGTCACCAGACTCTACTCAGATTTTGCTTCTCCTGCACCCGCTCCGCACGTCACAGGCAAGCACTGCAACGCAGGGCACACTGCAACGCAGGGCACACTGCAACGCAGGGCACACTGCAACGCAGGGCACAAGGGGACGGACTGAGGGCGTGAGGTGAGGCGAAACCAGCGCACTGCTGGGGTTGCAAACGCCCAGAGGTGCGGATGTTTGTCATGTTGCGAATTGTCGCAAGCACGTTAGAATCGGTTAAAGTGCGCCAAGATTTGCGTAAGCATCTCAACACAACACCCTATCGTCCGAATGGAAATCGAGAGCGGGTCAGAAATCTATGCCCACAAATGCAGACATCAACTGGTATGATTTTCTCCGTAACAAGGTGAATTCGTTCATCAAGTGGGATCTGGTGAGATTCTTCCACGATAACCCTCACACCAAAGATACCGCAGAGAACATTGCAGCTTATACCGGGCGCGAGCGTAAGCTCATTGAGCGCGAAATCGATGAACTGGTGGCGGCCAGGGTGATGCGGTCGGAAGTGGTGGGGGGAATGCGCCTGTACCGGCTGACGGATGATGCGGAGATGCGCAGGCTGATTGACGGCTTTATGGAGGCGTGCCATGACCGCGAATTCCGCGTGAAAGCCATTCATCATGTCATACGCGGCATGCAGTTTACCCCCCGCCACGATTTTTAGCAGACATCACCAGTGATTCCCGTAACGCTCAATCAATTTCTGGCACTGTACAGTTGGTTTCCGCTGGCGGTGCTGTTTCTGTTTATGGCGCTCATTGCCCGCTTCTATGGAAAGTTCTCCGGGAACCCGGTCTATTACCGGCTGTATGTCATCCCGCTGATACTGATGGGAATTGCGACGGTGCGGTATACTGGCATCCGGCGCATCAGCGGGGATATGCTGGCAGACGGCATGAGTGCCCTGGGTGGTCTGATGTTGTGTATTTTGGCTATCCGGCTATACTGGCTGATGATTATCAAGATCAGGTCGGGGTAAAGTGATGGCGTGGCTGGCGCTGCTGGGGCCGTTCTCTGTGTGCATTATGCTGCTTGTGTTTGGTGTGCTAAGCCGCCGCCTGGGCCGTGTGACACACGCCGCGCCCTATTACCTGGGATTTCTGGTGGGGGCGGCGCTGGTGGCGAGTGCGCTGGTGGTGCGCATCATGTATGCGGCGCACGGCACCATCCCCCCTGAAAATATAGTGTGGACATTTACGTATCATCTGCTGTTCTCCAGCGGGGTCACCCTTGGGTTGATCGCGGCGTGGCGCTACTGGAGCTGGCTGCTGGCTGAACGTGATTAGAGGCTAAGACCCAATCCGAATGTCATCTGGACGATGTTATGGTAACGCTTGACGCGTGTCTGGAAACCGCAAGGGCACTTCCGAAAATTGAACTGCATCGGCATCTGGAGGGTGCGGTACGGCTGGAGACGCTGATCGAAATTGCGCGTGAGCACCGCTTCGAAATGCCGGAATATGACGTGGAAACCCTGCGGCCATTTGTTCAGCTTATGCCGGATGAAAAGCGCGACTGGAAGCATTTCCTGGCCAAATTCGCCACCCTGCGCCAGTTTTACCGCTCGCCAGAAATCATCCGGCGCATCACGCGTGAGGCGGTGATAGACGCGGCGGCAGATAACATCCGCTATATGGAACTGCGCTTCACACCGCGCGCGCTGAGCACCATCATCAAGGCGACCCCGCATGACGTGGTGGGGTGGATCTGCGAAGAGGTGGAGGCAGCGTGCCGTGACCACGAGATTGAAGTGCGGCTGATCGCCTCCATGAACCGGCACGAGAGCGTGGCGTTTGGCGAACAGGTGCTGGAGGCGGCGGCGGCCTTTATCGATAAGGGTGTGGTGGGGCTGGATCTGGCAGGCCAGGAGGAAGGGCACCCGGCATGGCCATTCCGTGACCTGTTCCGCGAAGCCAAGCGGCTGGGGCTGGGGGTGACCATCCATGCGGGTGAGTGGGAAGGCCCGCAGAGCGTGTGGGATGCCATCGGCAACATCGGCGGTGTTGACCGGGTGGGGCATGGTGTGCGGGCGATGGAAGATGCCGGCATTATTCAGATCCTGCACGAGCAGCAGATTGTGCTGGAGGTGTGCCCCACCAGCAATGTGGACAGCGGTGTGGTGCGCAGCCTCACCCTGCACCCACTGCCAAGCCTGATTGGCGATGGAATCATCACGACGCTGAACACCGATGATCCGCTGGTGAGCAACATCACCCTCAGCGACGAAATCGCCCGCGCCATGTACTACATGCATGTGCCGTTGGAAGACATCAAAGTGTGCATCCTCAACGCGGCCCATGCTGCGTTTCTGCCAGCGCCGCGCCGCGCGGATCTGGTGGGTAAATTTGAGTCGTGGCTGAATGGCAGCAAAGCGCCGACGCTTTCGGATCGCGCCTAGCCGGGAGTGTGTGCCCTGCGAGGTTGGCCATGAGCACGCGCCGCGTAAAGCCGGTTGGGCAGGCCACACGCGGCAAAACCGCGCTCAACCGCCTGCGCCAGATCGATACGTACATCGCGCTGAACTGGTCCCACGTGCTTAGCGGCGGCGCGCCGCTGGTGGTTGATGTGGGTTATGGCGCGCAAGCCTGGACGGCGCTGGAGATGTTTGAACGCTGGCTGCCGCTTAACGCCCACCTGCGGCTGCTGGGGGTGGAGATCGACCCCGAACGCGTGGCCGCGGCACAGATCCACGCGCAGCCGGGGTGCATCGGCTTTCGCCTGGGTGGGTTTAACCTCGTCGATGCGCTGGGGGCAGACAGCGCGCGCGTGGTGCGGGCCTGCAACGTGCTGCGCCAGTACGACGAAAGCGCGGTTGAGCAGGCGCTGCACAGCATGGCGCGCGCGCTGGAAACAGGCGGGCTGATGATTGAGGGGACCTCCACACCCAGCGGGCGCATCGCCGTGTTTGACGTGTACCAGCAGCACGCGCTGCTTACGCACCGCGAACTGGTGTTCGCCACCAACTTTCGCGAGGCGCTGGAGCCGGTACACTTTCAGGCGATTCTGCCAAAACGCCTGATACACCATACCCAGGAGGAACCGCTGGCCGGGTTCTTTGCGGCGTGGCGCAGGGCAAACACGCTGGCGCGCGGCACAGGCCAAACGGGGCCGCGCCAGCGCTGGATCAACGCGGCGCGGCTGCTGGCAGATCGCTACGCGGTCGATACCCGCGTGCGGCTGCTTCGGCGCGGTTATCTGGTGGTACGGGAGAAGCTTTGGGCATGACGGGCTTTGCGTGTACAATGCAGCGCGTGCCAGAGAGAAGTGAAGTGCTGAGGTGGGGATGACTCTAAAACTCCTGCTGCTGCTGGCGCTGCTGGCGGCGGCCTGTACACCGGCAGCCGCGCCAGAACCAACGCAGCATGTGGCCATGATCAAGCAGATTGTGACGGTGGAGATCCCGCCGTCGCCCAACGCGCTGCAACGTCAGGCTACCTTCCAGGCGCTGCCGCGCACACCCACCGCCCCGCCCGCCACCATCACCCCAACGCCGACGGCCTACGTGGGGGTGTTCATCGCGCGGACCAACCAGGAAGGGCAGGTCTTCCAGCCGCAGGCCTTCACGCCGCAAGCCAACCTCGATATTGTTTGTCCGATTCCCATTGACAGCGCGTTTGGCGAGGGCTGGCGCGGCAATGCCCCCATCGCGCGGCGCATGGGCTGCCCCATCCAGGCGCGCTTCGGGTTCTCAGGCGAAGTGCAGGTCTTCGAAGGCGGGGTCATGTACAGCCGAACAGATATCAACGCCGTGTGGGCCATCACACCGGGCAGCCTGACGGCGGGACGCTATTGGTACATGGAGAACCCAATTCCGTTCCAACCGATACCGGGCATCGAACCGCCGAGTGGCCTGTCGATCCCGACGGAGACCTTTGGGTCCGTGTGGAATTCTGACCTGGCACTGCGGCAGGCGCTGGGCTATGCGCGCACACCGCGACAAACCGCCGACCTGAACATTCAGCGGTTTGAGGGTGGATCGCTGCTGCTGGATGTGACCGTAGGGCAGGTGTTTGTGCTGCTGGCGGATGGGGATTCCTACGGCCCGTATTGAGCGGGAGGCGCTGCGCCGTTCTGCCCTCAAACCGGCCCCTCGTCTGAACGCTTTGCTGCGAGAGGGGGGAGCAAACTGCTGTTAAGCGTCCGTCTCCTGGCTGCCACCCGACGGTTGGGAGCGGGCAGGCTTCGCCAGCGCCCTCTGTACGGCTATACCAGGAAATAATCAATCATGCGTAGGGGCCCCACCCGCGCAAAGCGGTGGCGCATTTTTTGCCTGCAACAGCCTGAACATCAGCGCATCAGGTACAGCGCGGCGTGCGCCAGCGGCGGTTAGGTGTAACCGTATTCGTCGTACAGGGCCTCGACATAAATATCGAACTCCTGCCGGTCGATGGGGTGAATATCAAACTCGCGGATGTTGAGGTACATCCGTCCGCCGCGTTCCATGCGCTCCCCTTTTTCGTCTTCGTAGGGGTAAAAGTCGATAAGCCAGCGGCCCTCTGCCTCTTTGATGATCTTGCCCTCGCGCCGCAGCCCGCCGATTTCGGCGATGACGTACACTTTCTTGCGCAGCTTGCGGCGTTCGCGGTACATCCGTTCCAATGCGAAATAGTCGATAATGTCCATATACAAACCTGTTCACAACCCACTTCATTGTAGTGGAAAGCTGCGTGAAATTTCAAAGCGATTTCATCAAGGTTGGGGAACTACCCACCCCGGCGCAGATGAGTAAGCAGTACACCCTAAGCTGTGTATGGGCACCGCACGCCGTGCCCTGCGGAATAGTCACCAGGTGAGGTGGTTCACAGGACGGCAGCAGCGGGCAGGGGTTACGCCATACACGGTGGGTTACTGCGGGAAGCGCACATCTTCCAGGCGGAGCTGAAGGCTTTGCCTGCCGTTCCACTCGTTCATTTCCAGTTGGAAGGCGAGGTCGGCGAAATCGGTAAGGCGCTGCGCCCATTCACCCAGCCCGAAGCCGATGGCGTCCAGCGGCGGCTGACCGGCGCGCGCGATTTTCAGCTTGAGATGACGGTCATCCTTGCCCACGGTGCGCGCCTCGATAATGCGTGCCTTGGGGGTCATGAAGACCGGCGACTTGTTGCCGTGCCCGGTGGGTTCAAGCAGCGACAATTCGTCAATCATGGTTTCTGAAAGCTGGTGGACATCCACCTGGACATCGATTTCCAGCGTGGGGACGAGCGCCTGGCCGTGAAGCGCGTCCTGCGCGATGCCGGTGAGCCGGTCTACCAGCGCGGGGATATTCTCGTTGCGCACGGTGAAACCCGCCGCCAGCGCATGACCGCCATGCCGCACGAGCAGATCCGCACACTGATCCAGCGCAGAGGTGATGTCGAACTGGGGAATGCTGCGGCACGACGCGCGGCTTTCTTCCGGGCCGTGTTCCATCACGACGGTGGGCAGGAAATATTCCTCGACCAGCTTTCCCGCCACCAGGCCCACGATTCCAGGCTCAAATTCCGGGTCACCGGCGATGATGATGGGCACACCGGCCTGATGGTCGAGCTTGGTACGGATTTTGTCCTGCGCGAAGCGTGTGATGTCCTGGCGCTTAACGTTAAGCTCCTGCAGGCGCTGTGCCCAGGGAGCCGCGGCCTCCAGCGT
>CAZQIJ010000015.1:0-26626 GCA_964592955.1 uncultured Anaerolineaceae bacterium | reverse complement strand
AAATTCGATATTGGGCAGCGGCTTTAACATAAATTCATCCGCGCCGATATTCAGGCCCTCGGCAATCTCCGCTTCGGTAACCGGGTTGGCGGTCATCATCAGAATGGGGACGTCCGAGATCTCGCGCAGCCGCTGGCAGACGGTCATCCCAGGCATGAGGGGCAGCGATACATCCAGCACCACGATATCTGGAGCTAGTTCGCTGAAGTAGCGCAGGCCATCCAATCCGTTCTCTGCCACCGAAACTTTATAGCCGTTCAGCTCAAGATCCATCTTAAGCACACGCGCCATATCCCGGTCATCTTCTATAATTAACACAGAGTTGGGCATCAACCCCCCTTTGCACCCGCTTCGATGCGCATCCTGCATCGCGCACAACACTGCTGCGCAACTGCATGTGCAACATTGTAACACTATCCGCGAGACGCGAAAAACCCGCTCAAGTGTGGCGTTATATTAAGTCCACTGATCATATCTTAACACAAGGCGGTCGCCAGGGCACATATTTGGTGTGGCAAGTGGCAATGCGCGAATGCGGCGCATGGATTCTGGGTTTCTCTGACTGCTTGCGTTATAATCTTCGCGAATTGTTCCAGTTGTCACAAGACATGGAGGCGCACCTATGCGCAATGATAATCACAAGCGGCTTGTCATCCCTGGCCCGGTCGAAGTGCGTGCTGAAATCCTGGACGCGCAAACCGAATGGATGATCGGGCACCGGTCTACCGCCTTTGCCGACTTGATGGCACGCTTGCAAACGAAACTGAAAGAAGTCTTTTTCACGCAGCATCCGGTGTTTGTGCAAGGCTCATCCGGAACCGGATTGTGGGAAGGTGCTTCGCGCAACTGCATCCGGGATGACCGGCGTGTGCTGCATCTGGTGGGCGGAGCCTTCAGCGAACGCTGGGCAGAGATCAGCAAAGCCAACGGGAAACAGGTGGATGTGATCGAAGTCCCGTGGGGTGAGGCGCACAAGCCGGAAATGGTGGAGGATGCCCTGCGTAAACAAGCCTACGACGCGGTCTGTTTCGTCCACAACGAAACCAGCACTGGCGTACTGAACCCTGTTAAGGACATCGCGGCGGTAACGCGCCAGTACGACGATACGCTGGTGCTGGTGGACACCGTCAGCGGTTTTCTGGGGGCTGAGCTGCGCGTTGACGAGTGGGGTATTGATGTCGCGCTGACATCGTCGCAGAAGGCGTTTGCGCTGCCGCCTGGTCTGGCGTTTGCGGCGGTCGGCGAGCGTGTTCTGGAGCGCGCCAAGCAGGTGCCGTATCGCGGGTACTATTTCGACTTTCTGGAGATTGCGGATAGCCTGAAGAAGAACAATACGCCATCCACGCCGCCGGTTTCGCTGATGTTCGCGGCAGATCGCCAGCTTGATGACATCCTGGCCGAAGGGCTGGAGAACCGCTGGCTGCGTCACCTGCAAATGCGTGACCTGACAAACGAATGGGCGCACAGCAGGGGGTTGGGTGTTTATGCTGAACCGGGCTACCAGTCGCCCACCGTCACCGCCGTGACCAACGTCATCGGTATGGACGTGGACGCGATGGCCAAGTTCATGGGGACAAAAGGGTTCTCGATGGACAAAGGGTATGGCAAGATCAAAGGCAAAACATTCCGCATCGCGCATATGGGCGACATGAGCCTGGCAACTTTGCGCGAAGTGCTTAGCGGCCTGGACGAATTTCTGGAATCGATTAAGTAGGACTGGCCATGACTTATAACATACTCATTGCAGACGATGTAGCCCCTGCGGCGGTCGAAATTCTGGAGCACGAAAAAGACTTCGCACTGATTGCCCCCAGCGGCGGCCTGAAGCGCGAACAGACGATCGCCATGCTGCCCGATGCCGATGCGCTGGTGATTCGCAGCGCAACCACCGTAGATGCCGAGATGCTTCAGCACGCGGCACGCCTCAAAATGATCGCAAGGGCCGGTGTGGGGGTCGATAACGTTGATCTCGCAGCGGCCACCGCGCGCGGCATTGTGGTCGTCAATACGCCGGATGGCAACACCATCTCGACGGCGGAATTCACGTTCGGCCTCCTGCTGGCGCTGGCACGGCATATTCCCGGCGGCTACAGTTCAATGCAGGAAGGGCGCTGGGATCGCAAAGCGTTCACCGGGGTGGAACTGCGTGGCAAAACACTGGGGATCGTCGGTTTCGGGCGTATTGGCCGGGCGGTGGCCCGCCGCGCGATGGCATTCGATATGGCCGTTATCACCAGCGACCCCTATATTCCTCAGGATCTGGCAGAGGATTTCGGTGTAAGGCTGGTTGACCTGGATACGCTGTTTGCAGAGGCAGACTTTGTGACGCTGCACAGCGTCATTACTGACGATACGCGCCACCTCATTAATGCCAGCAGTCTGGCCAGGATGAAAAAGGGTGTGCGGATCATCAACGCAGCGCGCGGGGGGCTTATTGACGATGCGGCGCTTGCAGATGCCATCAGGAGCGGGCATGTGGCCGGGGCAGCGCTGGACGTTTACGCACAGGAACCCCCACCATCCGACCATCCACTGATCGGCCTGAAAGGGGTGCTGCACACGCCGCATCTGGCAGCCAGCACCGCAGATGCACAGGTTAACGTGGCCATTGATGCGGCAAAGCTGCTGGTTAAGGGGCTGCTGCACGGGGACTATGAAAACGTGTGCAACCCGGCGGTCTTGACGAAATAGCGTATCGCGTGTAAAAAAACCGGGCGATATCGCGCCGCTGCTTTCGCGATATCGCCCTGGAGTCTGCTGTGCCGAAGGTGGGAGTCGAACCCACACGCCTTTAGGGCAAACGATTTTGAGTCGTTCGTGGCTGCCATTTCACCACTTCGGCATCAGCTAAAAATTATAAGTGATCGACACTATGGCGTCAATGGGAGACGAGCAGCAGCTCGTGCAGGCCGCGAAGCGCGGTCATCTGGAGGCATTTAACGCGCTGGTCACCCAGTACCAGGATGCGGTTTATTCGACTGCTTACCGCATCATGGGCGACCCGGCCAGCGCCGCCGACATTGCGCAGGAAACTTTCATCACAGCGTACCGGCGGCTGGAAACGTATCGCGGCGGAAATATGAAAGCCTGGCTGCTGCGCATTGGGACGAACCTGTGCCTTGACGAACTGCGCCGTCAGAAGCGCCGCCCTGCCACCTCCCTGGATGAACTACCGGGCAGCGAGAACGACGATGGCCCCCCGCTGGCCGACTCCCTACCCACCCCTGAACAGGTCGCACAGCAGCATGAGCTGGCAGCGGCGATCCAGAGCTGCATCGACACGCTTCAGGCTGAACAGCGCGTGACGCTGGTGCTTTCGGACGTGGAAGGCTTCAGCTATCAGGAAATCGCAGACCAAACCGGAACACAACTGGGGACGGTGAAATCCCGGCTGAGCCGCGCGCGGTTGGCGATGCGCCAGTGCCTGGAGGCAATCCAGGAACTTTTGCCTGCGGAATATCGTCTTATGAGAAGTCAGGAATAGCAATTCGAGTTACCCAATGAATGAGCAGGATTACGAATTAGTCTCGGCCTATCTGGACGGCGTTCTTTCGGACGAAGAACGTGCAGCTCTGGAACTGCGCCTGGTCACCGATGCAGAACTGCGGCGCGAGTGGGCAGCGCTGCGGCAGACGGTTGCGCTGGTGCGAGACTTACCTCAACTGAAGGCACCGCGCAGTTTTGCGCTGACGCGAGAAATGGCTGCAATGTATCGGCAGCCGGTAACGCGGCGCTCTCGCCTGGCGGTACTGACTGCGATGATGAGCGCAGCGGCGGCGGTGGCGCTTATCGCCCTGGGGAGCATCCTGCTGCTGAGCAATTCAGGCCAACCGCAGGCGGCGCAAACCGTGAATTCCGTTGCGCTGGCGTCCACCTATACTCCACAGCCGACTGCAATCACAACAGAAACGCAGGAAACCGCCCCGGTGTACGAGTCGCTCTCTGTGCCCACCGAGACTATTTACGGTTCGGTTACGGGGGGTGAATCACGTTTGCCTGGGATCACGGGCACAGCCGGAGCTACGGACGAGGCATTTTTACGTACAATGCCACTTTCCTCGCCAACGTCGCCAGCGACAGACGTTGCCGCACAAACGTTTGCCGACACACCGGCTCTAACGCTGCCAGCGACAGACGTTGCCGCACAAATGTTTGCCGACACACCGGCTCTAACGCTGCCAGCGACAGACGTTGCCGCACAAACGTTTGCCGACACACTGACTCTAACAGAAGCAATGCCCTCGCCGCCCGGCGTACAGGCGTTTATGTCTCCCAACGACGACAACACCGCGGAAGCTGAGGCAGAGGCAGCAGGGGCAGCGCACATGGACGTGCCGCCCAGCGCGACCAGCGCCACCGCCCAATTTGGCGAAACATCTGTAGCAAGCGAAACGGGTATGGGGGACGCGACCGAGACGCTTGACTCCCAGCAGGAGGAAGCAGCGCCGCTCGCACCGTTGTCTGCCCCTACAGAACATGCCCTGACGAGCGTAAAACAGCCAGACGTTGGAACCGTTGAATCGGCAGCCCAGGCAGAAAACCAGGCAGAAGACCTGATGGAACGCGCTGCCCCGCAGGACGGACGTGCGCGAAGTGATTTCTCCCGGTTTGGGGGGCCGCTGGTGGCGGCGGGGGTGGTGTTTGCGGTGGTCGCATGGGTTGTTTACGTGCGGTTGCGCTAAATAGTACCGGGCAGATTGCTCTGCCCGGTACTAACGCAAAGGAGGGGGACATCACGTCTATCAGCACCGGCGAACCGGTATGACAGCGCAGGTGTAGTAAGAGAGACAGCGCCATTTGCGCACAGCTTACGACCCACACACCAAAAGGAATACCAGTAAAGGACACCCAGGAGCGGCGCTGTCTCTCGTTCCACGCGCGTAACAGACTGCATTTCGCAACTTTCAGAACATTGTGAATGTTGTGAAAGCAATCTGTTCTGAGTATACGCCGGATTCAGCGCTGCTGTAAATAGAGCTGGGAGCGCGTTAATCTAACGTTAGTTTCGCGCTCAGCTTACGCCGCTGCGCACCACCGCGTTGGCAGCGCTTCAAACCCTACAGGGGTGCATTTCTATATGCTGGCAGTATGGTTAAAGGCGCGAACCGATCTCCACGATCTGGGGCGCACCCGCCACTAATCTGAAATGCACGCATCCTACAGGGGTGCATTTCAAGTTATTGGGGACCGTGCCCGGTGTTTGTACCCAGATTAGTGTCATCCACGCTGATCCCCCAACAAAGTGAAATACACGCATCCTACAGCACCAGGTTCCTGCGATTCCGGGTTTTGTGGTACATTACCATTACGGTGTGTTCCTGGTTTGTGATCGCCGCCAGCCATGTCTCCCCACTAAAGCCAGTGAGCAATCACTGAGCCACCTGTTTCCATCCGTCCAGCATCGCTCGGTTGAACGAGGTATTTGACCATGCCAGAATCCGGAATCGGCAACATAAATCTTAAGGTTCTGCTCTTTGACACGGACTTCTATGCGCTTCAATCCGTCAACAGTTACCTGGCATGGGACAGACGCACGCGGGTAACTTATACAGCCGAAACACTGGAAGACATGTGGAATTACATCCGGCGCACGCCCGCAGCGGAACTACCGGATGTCGTGGTTGTGGATGCCGATCATCTGGGTGGGCCAGAGGTGCTGCGCCAGACGATACAGGAGCTGCGGCAGGCCATCGCTCACGTTAAGGTGGTGTGCCTCAGCCAGTTCGTCCACCCGGAACTGGTAGAAGCGGCAGCCAACTTCCACGCGGATGCCTTCCTGCTTAAGCAGGAGGTGCGGCTGCAGATCGCGTGGGCTATTATCTACTCGCTGAACCACGACTTTGTAATCACGCCTAAGGTGGCGAAAACCTGTGCGCACCTCTTTAACAGCCGCATCTTTCACGCAGCGGTGCTGCCAGAAGACCGCCGGTATCCGGAGCTGACCGACCGCATCCGCCAGGCGATCAAGTTGTGTGTAATCGAAGGTATGCCAGCGCACCTGGCAGCGGATGAAATGGGCATCAGCCTGCACACCATTCGCGGGTACATCAAAGAGGGGTACCGCATTCTTGAGGCGTATGACGAAACCGAGTATCCGGTCAATATGACGCCGCAGGAACGGGCCTTTATGCGGTTCACGGCGCTGGCAGACGACGAAGACGAAAAGAAGTAGCCGTCACCAGGGTATGGGGGCGCGTTTCAGCGCCCCGGAAGCCACATCCGCGTGAAATCCACACTATCGACAAACTCGCCATTCACCGTCACCTCCCAATGGAGATGCGGGCCGCTGCTGCGCCCGGTATTGCCAGACAGCCCCAGGATCTGGCCCTGCGTGACGGTTTGCCCACGTGTGACGTGGATCTGTGACATGTGCGAGTAGCCCGTGAAGATCCCGTGCCCATGATCGACGATGACGTGGTTGCCACGGATGTCCAGCGGGCCGGCAAACGCCACAACACCAGAAGCCGAGGCAGTGATGGGTGTGCCGACGCTGGCGCGCAAATCCCAGCCGGTGTGACGTGTTTGAACGGTGGAATTCAGGACGCGCACCGCCCCGAAGGGAGAAGACAATTCAGAATTCATGGGCAGCGCAAAGTCCGTATCGCCCCACAGCCTGTCATCTGAGCTGCGCTCAAAAATACTGGCAAGCCGCGCAAACTCAGCGCGCTCGATGGGTGGGTCGATCAGAAAGACGCGTTCCGGCGGAATATCCATCGACTGCTGTATGAAGCCGCCCAAAACGACTGTGACACTTGTCTCGAGTGTTGCGCGCGGGCTGCCTGCACGCTCAACGACAACCACCAGCGGATAGTCGCGCGGCGTCTGTTCGATGCCCGCTGCGACAAGCCCATAGAATCCCTCACTGGCCTCAGCCTGTGCTGGCACGAAGGGGCTGGACTCCAGGCTGAAGAGAGGAATAGTGCGGTTCAGAAAAAGCATACTGGCAGCCGTTATACCCTCACCAGAGACGTTGAAGAGTCCGGCACGCCCCTGCCTGAGCGTGTCGAAGTACAGGCTCAGCACAATACCGTCCTGCTCAACAACGGTTACAGCCTCAGGCTTGAAGAGCGCGGTTGGGGTAAAGCCTGGCGGCAGCGCGGTGGCCACGACAGTCCCGGACGGGAAAGCGCCATCGGATGTCGCCGCCGCCGTCGGCCCCACAGGGCGCGGTGGTTCGGGTGTGCTGCCGTTGGTTTCCTGTGCGGTGATCCACGAAACCGAAAAAACGGTACATGCCAACAGCCAGAGCAGTGCAGACAATCGTTTCAAGAGGCCCTCGTCTTTTCTAATACAGCATACGACATCGTTTGCGCGTACATCACTTATGGATCAACCCATTCAAATCCGCCGGATTCTGTAGGGATAACGCCTGCGTTGTCCGGGGCAGACGAGGCGGGCCTCGTCCCTACAATTGTGCGCATTCGTTCTGGTGTGTCCATGAGGCTGTTCCAGCCAAAAAACCAGCCACCGATCTGGGCGGGCCGGGACATTGCCCTGCCCCTGCATGTGATTATTTCCCTGGCACAGCCTTAAGGCGTAGGCTCCGCAGCAGCGGGGTCAGGCGTTCGCGGTTCTGGCAGCAGCGACATATCGAACCGGATCGTATCCATGATGGCCTGAAGCGCAGCGCGCACTGCGGGATCGTCCATCGCCTGGATGGGTTCAGCATAAACATAGAAGGCGAAGTTGATGTTTTCGACCTGCAGCGCCGCGAACCAACCGCGCACATCGGGCAGTTCCGGGCAGTCTTCAGCCGCGAAGTATCCCCCCTCGGCCTCGCGGTCTCCCACCATAAAGGTGCGGTCATCCGTGCCCAGCCTGCACCCAGGTTCCACCATTGCCAGGTAAAGCAGCCGCAGACCATCCGAACGCAGGTTTACCACCGGTTCGCTGCCCACCATACCGGGGATAATTTCCGGCACACAGCTTGTGATGTTGGGAAATGCCCAGATCACGCTGATGAAACCAGTTCCCCCCTGAACCGGGCCTGTGTAGACCGAAAACGGCAGCATGCCGATGCCGGCCCCTTCCTGCATGGGCAGCGCGTCTTCAAACAGCACCGTCCAGGTTTCGGGCAGGTCGATGGTCAGCGGCGCGGAAAGATCGGTACGGATCAGCGGTTCAAGTGGGATCCGCGTCACGCCAGGGCTTGGGGTTTGGGGCGGCAGGGTAGGCTGCGGTGTAAAGGTGAGGGTAGCGGTGGGTTCCGGCGTCGAGGTTGAGGTGGGCACCGGGGTCTGGCTGGGCGGAAGCGGGGTTGAAGTGGGCGCTGGCGCTGGCGCACAGGCAGCACTCCACAGACAGAGAAGAGAGATCATCCCCCAGAACGTGATTTTCGGCATCGTTTTTCCCTGCTCCCGCTTACCCATTTGCCGCCCGGCGCGGCTGGCGAAACCCTGCGCCCTATTATGCGAGGTGCTGCCCGCAATTTAAATGGTCGAAATCCTCGACCATCCCGCCAGGAGTGCGCACACAGCGCGCAGGTGTGAAGATGGGAACGCTGGGAACAGGAGAGGCGCAGCGGGGCCGGGCGCTTCCCCTCTACAGCAGTTTGAGCTGCGCCTCGGCAGCTTTGGCGGCATCGTCCACCATACCGAGTTTGGTGAAAACCACCATTGCCTGCTGTAGTTTGCGCGCGCCTAAACCGTTCTTCCCGCGCTTACCCAGGCTGTTGCCGTGCGCGAACATCGTCCGCGCGCTTTCGCCGTCCAGCTTGGTTTCTCTGAATGCGCTGATTGCTTTAGTGAAACAGGCGTCAATTTCGTCCTCATAATCTGCGGTATAGGTGCTGGTGCGCGCGGTGAGCACTTCCCCCATGATGCGATTGGCGTACCCCAACCACATGGGTACCTGAAGCGCGTTGGCGATTTCCAGCGCCTCACTCGCATAACGCCAACCCGCCTCCATGTCGCCATTCTGAAGATGAATTTGTGCCAGTGCATGGCAGATTTCACAGGTTGAATCGCGCCAGGCATGATCGCTGAGGGCGGCTTCTTCGGACTGGCTGAGGACGTGCGACATCCGGTAAGCTTCCAGAAGCACGGTGCTGGCCTGGTCATAATGCCCCATACTGACGAGCATCTGGCCTTCGTTGGTGCGCGCCACCAGTTGAATATGGCGAAGTCCCAGTTCGCTGGCAGAATCGTAGGCCGCCTTGAAGTACTGCCGGGCGCGCGTGAAGTTGCCCTTTAACCGGTAGGTCTCCCCGATGTTGAGCGTGCAGCGGATGGTTTGATGGCGATTGCCAACGCGCATCATGAGATCGCGCGCATGCTCAAAGTGCTGGATACTGGCGTTCAGATTACCGCGGTAACCCTGCATAATACCCATGATGATTTCGATGTAGCCCTCGTCCGCAGGGCGATTGACCGCAGCGTCGCGCATTTGAGAGAGTGTTTCGCTCGCGTCCTGATAGCTTAAAGACGCGGCCTGCCACTGGTTGAGAACGCTGCGCGCCTGCTGTTCAAGCTCCGGCGTGACTTCTGAACGTGACTCGCTATCGTTGACCACAGCCTACCATCACCCTCTCTTCAGATCCACCAGTTCCACGTGTGTGACCCACTGCATGTGCAAAATGATCGCGGTTTTGGCATGAGACCGCACAGGGTCCAAGGCACACGGGTGGTGTGGCGCACACCACCCGTGCCAACCCCTGCGGACAAGTGACCGCGCGGCCATGACGCTGCCAGTACAAGAACAGGATTGCTCTGAAGGGTTCAGGGGATCCGCCCCTGCGCCCCGTCTTTCTCATCCTGCTGCTGTACTAGATGACTGCGCGCTGTACTTCCGCGGCCTTGGCAGCATCGTCATTCATTCCCAGATTCGTGAACATAATCATCACCTGCTGAAGCATCCGCGCTGCCATCGTCCGCCGACCGCGATGCGCCAGGCTGCGGGCATGGGCAAACAGTGTGCGCGCCGTCTCAGCCTCCATATGCATCTCTTTGAAGTAATCCGCAGCCTTGCGGAAGTGTTCGTCCGGGTCGGTCGAAACCTGGCCTGTGGGGACGTGTTCCATCCGGGTGACGGCCTCGCCCAGGGCACGCAGCGCATAGCCCATGTACATCGGCTGCTGGCTGATTGTGGCGCTTTCCAGCGTGCGCAGGGCTTCCGTCCAGGCATCGCTCAGGTATCCCTGGCGCAGATAGATCGAAGCCAGGGCGTTGTGAAGCTCGCAGCGCAGGCCCGGCAGATCTTCACGGCGCTCGGTCCAACGCTCCGTAAGCGGGTAGACCTGAAGCAGAAGTTCTTTGGCCCGATCCAGATGCCCCGCAGCCTCGAGGACAAGTCCTTCGTTGAGCAGCGCCATCGTCTGCAATGGCAGATTTTCCACCTGGGACGCAATCTCGTATGCAGACTGGTAGAGACGCCGAGCGCGCCCAAAGTCTCCTTTGAGGCGGTAGTTTTCGCCAGTGTTGAGGTCAATGGTGGCAATGCGCGACAGATTGTTCACCCGTTGAAAAAGCAGCCTGGCGCGATCATAGTGCTGTATACTGGTATCCAGATTGCCGCGGTAGTGCTGCAGGTAACCCAGGAGGTGATGCGCCCGTGCCTGGTTCGCAATGTGACCGGCATTCACCGCTTCACGTTCTCTGGCTTCCATGAGCTGCAGAGCGTCAGCAAAGGGCAGTTCATTCCGCTGCCAGCGGACCAGAATATCGCGACAAATGGCGTTGAACTCGGGCGTGGGTTCGGACTCGGCCTGTACGGTGTAAACCATGGTGACTCCAGTGCATGGCAAGTAATATAACGGCTATTATTCAGATGCGATTGTAAAGGGCTGCAAGGGCGCTGCAAGCATGAAACTTAATAGACAGCTACCTGAACGTTTAGCCTAATTTTAACATCGAATCCAGCAGTTCACAACAAAGCTTAATTCTTCATTAGCGCTAAAGGCAAGACATCATGAAACTGGTGGTAATTGGTCTGGGGAACGTGGGTCAGGGTCTGCTGCATATCCTGCATACAGAGCGAGAACGCCTGCGTGCGCAGTTTGGTTTTGAAGCGCAGATTACGGCAGCGCTGACCCATACCAGGGGTGTGCTGGTGAATCCCGGCGGGCTTGCGCTTGATGGGCTGATCGCTGCGGCCAAACACAGCGCGCTGATCGCAAATTACCCGCATCCCCACAGTGCATGGGATGGGCAGGATGCCGCAGCGCTGATACGCGAGCTGCATGCGGATGTGGTGATTGAGGCCAGCCCCAGCAATCTGCAAACCGCGCGCCCTGCGCTGGATTACGTTCACGCCGCGTTCGACGCTGGCAGCCATGTTGTTATGGCGAATAAAGGCCCGGTGCTGCTGGCCTACCCGGAACTGCGCCAACGGGCACAACTGGCAGGACGCGCACTGCTTTTTGAGGCTACGGTGATGGCCGGTACCCCAGCGATCCGCCTGGCGCGCGAGGCGCTGGCAGGGAGCGGCATCACGCGTGTGCGCGGCATCCTCAACGGGACGACGAACTACATGCTGACGGAAATGGAGCACGGTCGCAGCTACGACGAAGCCCTGAGGCTGGCACAGGAACTGGGGTACGCAGAGGCGGATCCGTCGGCAGATGTCCAGGGCTGGGATGCTGCCGCCAAAGCAGGGATCCTGAGCGCTGCGCTGTTCGAAAGACCTCTGCGGTTGAACGAGATGCAGGTACAGGGCATTACCCAACTGAACCAGCAAGTGCTGGCAGAGGCGGCAGCCGCCGGGGAGCGCTGGAAACTCATCGCCGAAATCACGGCAGAGGGGGCAAGGGTCCAACCGATGCGGCTGAGCCTGTCGCATCCGCTGGCGGCGGTCAGCGGAACAACCAATGCGATTACCTACAGCACACATCTGCTGGGCGATGTTACCCTGACCGGGGCCGGCGCGGGAGGTATCCAAACAGGCTTTGCGCTTTTATCTGACCTGCTGGCAATCCATCGCGGTACTGAGCCTGCTGCGGCTAAACGCTGAGCGAGCGCAGGGGCTGCGGGGCGCGATTTTGCCAGGAAGAGGCGCGCCCAAAACCGCTTTCGCCCGCCCGTGCGACTTGCTTGCACTGCATCGGAATCTTTAGTAAAGTAACGATCACACGATGCCAGATGTGTGGGGATTGCTATGCCCAAAGCCAGACTGCTGATTGTAGAAGACGATGCTCATCTTCTGATGGGTCTGCGAGATATTCTCGAGCTTGATGACTATGCCGTGATGACCGCCGAAAACGGCAAACAGGCGCTGCACATCTTGCAGCGTGACATCGAGATCCCGCCGGACTTGATCGTCTCTGACATCATGATGCCTGTGATGGACGGTCTGGAATTCCTGCGGACGGTACGCCAGCAGGATGAATGGGTCAATATCCCGTTTATCTTTCTGACGGCCAAGGGCGAAAAGGCGGACATACAGCAGGGTAAGGTGCTGGGTGTGGACGATTATCTCGTCAAACCCTTTGACGCCGACGACCTGCTAATCGCCGTGGAAGCGCGGCTGAAACGGCACCGGGCTATTCACAGAGTGCAGTCTACGGTCATCAGCAGCCTGAAGCGCAACATCCTGACGATTCTGAACCATGAGTTCCGCACACCCCTTACACTGGTGGTGGCGTATGCCGACATGCTCAAGGATTACGAGATCGAAGAGATGACGCCGGCGCAGCTTGTGGAATTCCTGCGCGGGGTGAACTCTGGGGCGGAACGCCTGCGCCGCCTGATCGAGAACTTCATTCTGCTGGTTGAGCTGGAAGCGGGTGATGCCGACCGAACCTATGATTGGCGCAAGCACCGCATCGACAACGTGGGGCAGATACTGACGACGGTACATCACAACTTTACCAACAGCGACAGCGTCCAACATCCTGTGTACCTGGAATTGGGGGAGCCGCTGCCCAGCATTATGGGCGATCACGAGTTTCTGGCCGCAGCAGTGCGCGAACTGGTCGATAACGCGATCAAATTCTCTGAGCGTGGGCAGCCTGTGACTATTGGCGCGGCTCACGAAGACGATGACCTGCTGATCTGGGTTCAGGATCGCGGGCGCGGCATTGCCGCCTCTGAGATCGCCCTGATCTGGGACAGCTTCTACCAGATCAAGCGGGAAGTTCATGAAGATCAGGGAGCAGGGTCAGGCCTGGCGATTGTTAAGGGCGTGACGCGTCTGCATGGTGGCGTGGTATGCGTGGACAGCGAGCCTCAGGTGGGAAGCCGCTTCACCATCAAACTCCCCATTATCCGTACAGCCGGTTAGTGGTCTGCCAGCGCCACTGCTGCAGACCCGTTACGCTTCACAGTCCACACACGTCCCGTAGAATTCGAGCAGATGGCCGGTCATGTGAACGTTAAACTGGGCTTCCAGCGTGTGGCTCAGTTCAGAGAGGCCGCAGTCCTCGAACTCGATGATCCGGCCACAGCGCACACATACGAAGTGATGATGGTGCCCGTCTGGCATCAGCACATAGGTGGGGGTCTGGCTGCCGTCGATGTAAGTGGGCCTGATGATCGCCAGCGAGGTCAGCAGATCCAGCGTGCGAAACACACTGGCGCGGCCAATGGATGCATCGCACTGCTCTACCGCTTCAAGGATTTGCGACGAGGTCATATGGCCATCGCGCTGCTCAAGCACATTCAGCACCGTCTGGCGCACACTGGTGAGCTTGTACCCGGCATCTTTAAGACGCTGTAATCGCGCGGGTGTTGAATTTGACACGTCTCTCCATCCTGTGTACCCTAACGTGATGACCCGATTCTAGCAGAGTTTGAGCGCCAATGGAAAACCGAAACACACGCGGGGCTGCACGAACGCGTCGCAGTATCACCCCACTGTTATGGATGCTGCTTCTGATCCTGTTCCTTGTGTTGGGCGGGCTGGTGGGTGTGATCACGCTTCAGCCTGAACGGATAGGACTCGCGCGGGTCGGCGATCTCGCATTAACGGATGCCAGCTACAACGCGCGCGCCAACCAGACGGCTGCTGCGCTGCAAGCCACAGCGACAGTCCTGGTGATCACGGCAGAGCGCGGCACACAGCGCGAACTTGAGCTTCTGGCGACACAGGCCGCGCTTGTGAATTTTGCAGAGCGCATCGGCCAAACCGAAACCCAGCAGCTCGTGAACATTCGCACCACACAGACCGCAGAGACGGTGCGGGGCGCGCAGGAGGCCACACAGGTCGCTGTCAACTTCGCCAGTACCCAGGCGGCGCTGGATGCCATCGGCACGCAGGTTCAATTGGACTTTAGGGCAACGCAGAACGCGCTGGCTCAGCGCAGCACGCCCGCTGCCTCGCCGGTGCCGTCTGATGCGCTGGTGCTGGATCGCAATTTTGTGAGTGGGACAGAAACAGCCTTCCTGAACGCACTGCCGCTGACACAGAGCTGGGGCATCAGCGGAAACGGTTCGCTGCTGGCCCAGCGTGACCAGGCAGCGCTGCGCACCGCGCGCGCGGATTATACGACCTACGTGCTTACCGCACAGTTTATTCCCAACGGGGAGGATGAGGCCCAGATTTACGAACTGCTGCTGGGCGGGGCTTTACTGCGGCTGTCGTTTGATGGGCAGACACTGGAAGGGGCGCTCTTTGCCCAGCCGGATGACCTTATCTTCACCATCCCGCAGACAGCACTCCCCGCAGACACGCTCGAAATCCGCGCAGCATCGGCAGCACAACCCGGTACGGTTCAGGTCAGCGTCAATGGCCTGCTGGTGGCAGATACCGCACTCAGCATCCAGGCGGGGTATTTGGGGGTGCGTGTTCCAGGAGGAACCGAACTACTGCGTTTCAGCGTGGAATAGCGCGCGACAAATGTGCAGCCCTGCACCAGGATGCAGGATGGCGGTTCGGGCGGCGCACCGCGCCCTGGCATTCACCAATCCTGCCTGAAGCGCCACCCCTCTGTGATACGCATTTATGCGTAGGAGACAGACTGCTTGCGCTGCTGGAAGCTGCGAAAATCGTTGTTGCTGGTCCAGGCGACGAAACGATAAAGCTCCACCAGCTCCTGCAGACGGTTGAACACCTCAGCAGTCAGATCAGCGTCCAGCGACTCGGATTCGATCCACATGCCGATTCTCAGCCAGTCGCGACCATCAGCGAAGGTCGCCATCCACTGGTTGAAGGCGGCGCTTGACCGCAGTTGCCCGGCGGTGAGGTGCATATCGTCCAGATGCGTGCCCTCCCAGAACCCAAACACATAGCGTGCGTCCAGTTGGCTGATGAGCTTATAGAAGGTATCGCGGTGGGTGCTCACAGAGAGCTTCGCGGTCAGGTTCTGCTGGTCCCACCAGGCGTGCGACGAAAGGATCAGTTCCACAACGATACCTGATGCAAAGGTGCGCACTTCCAGGACAGGGTGACGGCGCAGGTCAACACGACGTGACGGCATGTCGCGCCCCATCAGGGCTTCGACCGTTTGCGCTGCGGAAGACGGACGCACAAATGTAACCGATTTTGTGCTGCTGCCGAAGACACACGCTACAGAATCAACATCCGTTAACACCTGCAAATCCCGGCTGTAATTCCGAAGGCGTGTGAACAGTGTATCCTGAATTCTGAGAAGGTCAGCATAGGTCAGATTAGTCATCGCTCGAACCCCTGTGTACCTTGAACGCTATTACAATTGTTACAATGGTAGCGCGTTCACTAAGAGAATTCCATTCAGATTGGCAACAGATCGCGCGGTTTTCACGAAAATTCAGATCTGCAACCTCACCCGTTAGAGCGCGTATACAGCATAGACGCCAGGCATTGATGTGTGCGCGTATGTATGGACGTGTTTGGGGGAATCATGAGTGAATCACGCGAAGAAGAGATTCGCAGGCGCATCGAGAAACGTTACGCAAACCGTACCGAATTCTTCAGCCATCTCGCATCCTTCGTCGTCCTGAACGGGCTTCTATGGTTCGTGCTGCTGGACTGGCGCAACCCGACCGGGTCATTGTGGGGAGTGCTGGGTGTGGCGTTTACGGTGTTGTGGCTGGTTGGCATGATCTCGCACGGGATCGCCTTTATCACGTTCGAGATGCGCGAACGCGAGATCCAGCGGGAAATTGAACGGGATCGTGCCTACCGCGAGGCTGGTTTGCGTCTGCTGGAGCTGAGCGACGACGGTGAGATCATCGAAGTCCGGGATAAGCAGAAACGCGGCAGGGATCAGCGGTACGAGAACGCGCGTTAAGCTCCTGGGTGCTGTGCGACGCAGGATGGGGCGCGCACGTATAGATCACAGTGAACACATGCACATCGGAGAACTACAGATGGCAGATACACGCGAAGACGAAATCAGAAGTCGCATTGAGAAGCGCAATGAAGATCGGGCGATGTTTCTCGTAAACCTGGTGGGTTTTGTGATCTTCAACGGTATCATCTGGCTGACCCTGCTTGATCTGAGCAACCCAACCGGCACAGTATGGGGCTATATGGGGCTGGGATGCACGGGCATCTGGCTTGTAGGGCTGGTTGTACACGCCGTTATGCTGCTCATCCCTGAACTTTCGCAACGGGAGGTAGAGGCAGAGGTGGAACGTGAAATGCAGCGCCTCGGCTATGCACAGCAGAACCCTGGCGGACTGGCCGACCTGGACGCTGAAGACGAAAGCAGCAGTCCAAAACGCGCCCACAAATAGCCTCAGCGCCGTCCTGTGATGCTACATGTGGTGCTACAATGGGTCCACAGAAGCGGTAACTGCTGGGTTCGGTGGAGGCTGCATCATGGATCAATACACGCTTGAACGGCTTGAGACACTGGCAGAACGGCGCTTTCGCCGCAGGCGGCGGGCAGCGGCGGCACTGGTCGCGTTGGCGGGTGCTGCCAGTTTATGGTTCATCTACTTTCTACTGCTTTTTCCAACAACGTACCCTTCCGCCTGGATCAGCGGCGAGGAGGCTTTTTACCCTGACCCTCGTCTGACGGTTCTGGCGTCAATTCTGTCTGTTCTGGCGGCCACCCTCTATGTGACCTACACATTGGCCACCAATTACTTTGAAGCGGAAAAAGACGGCGAAATCGAAATGCGCCTGCTGGGCAGAAAGCCGAAACGCGGCGCGGCCCGTGCGCAGCCCAGGCGCGGCTTTATCGTGCATGCCGGGCTGTACATCAGTGTCAACCTGATGATTCTCATCAACATGCTGGGGTGGCACGATGTTCCGCTTCATACCGTCGCAGATCGTGTGATGCTTGCGGCAGGATGGGCGGTCATTATGGCGACGCATTTTTTCGCAGGGCGGCAGCCGGGATCCGAGACCGAAGCAGATCCTGAAGACGCGCGCAACCTGCTGTGGGACGAAAACACGGCAGCGGATGACGACGCAGCGCAGGTGCAGCCGCACCAACCACAGGTATTGACCAATGCCAGCAGGCGGTAGCTGTTTGCGGTATACTCGCTTAAAGGATTATAATTGCCTCTAGCGTGAGTAATTACCACAAAGAGCTTAACAGATGGCGAGTTACAATCGCTATAGTCACCATGCCCGCCGCGCACTCACCCATGCCGGAATGCTTGTCACCCGCTATCGTCACCCGCGCGTAGATACCGGCCATCTGCTGGTTGGCGTTATGCTTACCAGCGGCAGCATTGGCTACACGGTGCTGAAAGAAATGGGATTGAGTGCAGATAAAGCCGCACCCGAACTCGAAGCGCTGACAGTCGCCCTGCCGCAGTCGCCGGAGGTGCTGAACAATGATGCGGCGCTGGATATCGCGCTGGAACTGGCGGCGGATGAGTCCGCCTGGCTGGGGCATCACTACATCGGCACCGAACATCTGCTGCTGGGGATTACGCGGATCAACGTCGGTAATGCCAGTGATGTGCTGCGCCGCCTGGATGTCGCGCCGGAACAGGTGCGCCGCAGGGTTCGGCGCGCCCTAAACGAAGGCATGACCGAATTCAACTTTCAGTTTGTGCGGCGCAGCGCGCGGTTCAGCGAGCTGTCGCGGCGGGTGCTTAGCGCGTCTGAGCAGCTTGCAACCACGCTGCACCACCCCAATGCCGGGGTTGGGCATTTGCTGGTGGCCCTGCTGCGCGAACGCCGGGGGCAGGCCACACTGCTGCTGGTGGCCAGCGGCCTGGATGCGGATCTTCTGGAGCGCAACCTGGAAAAAGGCGATGCATCGCTGATGATGGAAATTGAAAGCACGCTGGACACCGCGCTTGAAGTTGCGGAGAATTACAGCAGTCACTATGTGGGCACAGAACACCTGCTGCTGTCGCTGCTGGTGGACGCTGCCAGCGCAGAGATTATGCGCAGTTATGGCGTTAATCTGCCGGGACTGTATCGCTCGGTTGAGAGCCATCTGACCCGCGAAGGCAAAACACCCGGTTCGTGAAGTTGACACGGTCGCCAGTTCACCTTATACTGCGAACGACATTTATGAGAGAGGTCATCACCGCTTAAGGGAGGACACCACTATGCAAGGCAACGACAGCTTCAGGCTGATCGTCCGCCGAGGTCCGCAGCCTAACCAGACGTATGACTTGAACAAAGACATCACGACTCTGGGACGAGACATCACGAATGACATCGTCATCAATGACCCGGAGGTCAGCCGCCATCATCTGCGCTTTATTCGCGGCGGGTCAGGATTTACGGTTGAGGATTTAGGTTCGACGAACGGAACCTTCGTAAACGGGCAGCGCGTGGCAAGCACCAGACCCCTGAACCATGGTGATTTGCTGGGGCTGGGAGAAACCGTTACGCTGGGTTATGAGCGTGTCCGCACCTCGGCGGCTCCTGTTACGGAGTCCCCCGCGCCGGTCGCGCCACAGATGCCCCCGCAGCAACCTGCCCCGGTTCCCGCCTATACCCCGCAGCCGCAGCCAGAGCAGCAGGACTACGGCCAGAACTATCAGCAGCCTGCCAACCAGGGCTATTACCAGCCGTCAGCCGCGCAGGAGCAGCAGGCCCCTGCCGCCAATTATGCCGGCACCCCCGGCTACAGCACCCCCAGCGCCTATGGAGCGCCGCAGGCCCCTGCTGGTTATGATTACGATCCGTATATGATCCGCGACGAACCGCGCAGCCCCTGGCGCTGGATTGGCCTGGGCTGCCTGGGACTGGCGGTCTTCTGCTGCTGTGTAACGGGTGTGGGCCTGGTATTCATCGATGCGCTGAATCTGTGGTACGAGCTGCCGATCATCAGCGACCTGGCGCGCGTACTGGAACCTATCGCGCGGACACTGGGTTTCTAGCCGACCCGCTGTCGGGCGTGCCGTCATCGCAGACGGTGAGGCGATGGCGGTTGGTGTACCGGCTGCACTTGCCATGTGTGGCCTGTGCAGGCGGCATCCATGTCAGAAGAGTGAAAGCTGTGTTGGCGGTTCGTCCGGCCTGGATGTTTCTTCAGGAACATCCTGACCGCCGCGCCGCTTCCTGACTTCTGCAAGGATTTCGGGAATGCGCTTAATGTCCGCTTCCATATCGATTCGCAGCGCCGGGGTTCTGAGTGCTGCGGCGGGGTGAAACAGCGGATAAAAAGCACGGAGCTCGGCATATTTCGGCTTACCGTGAATCGCCGTAATTTTCGAATCCGGGAAGTAACGCGCCATGCTGAAGCGCCCCAGGGTGACGATCAGTAATGGATCGAGCACCTCAATTTGCCGGTCAAGATACGGCTTGCACGCAGCAATCTCATCCGGGAGTGGATCGCGGTTTTCCGGGGGGCGGTGTTTGACCACGTTGGCAATGAACACCTGGCTGCGCTTTAACCCGATCAGATTGAGCAGATAATCCAGGTACTGGCCGGAACGCCCCACAAACGGCAGCCCCTGGCGGTCTTCCTGTTCCCCTGGTCCCTCTCCCACAAACATGATTTCGGCATGGGTACTGCCCGCCCCTGGCACAGGGTTGCGGGCATTTTCATGCAAGCGGCACAAGGTGCAGGTTCTGACCTGCTGCGCGATTTCCGCCAACTGCGCCGCACGATCCTCGCTCATAAACGTATGCTCCTTAAGAGACCTGCTGCCGACGCCTTGTGCAGGAGTCGGCAGCAGCGCTAATCACCACTTCTGGACCATTCCTGCGACGCGACCTTAACCCCGGCGCTGGCCGTTTTGCGACCTTCCAGCATCGCTGCCGGGATGATGGCAAGGGCACACAGCGCCGCGCCAATGAACCCCAGTTCGGCCAGCACACTGGCCGTGGTCTGGGCATAAACATCAGGATATTGTAACGGATCAAGGCCGACCTGCCCAAGCTGCTGCGCGACGAGAATGTTTACGCGGCTGAAGGCGAAAGCAGTCAGCGACGAGACGCTGATGGTCATGCCGATGAGGCGCAGGATGATGACCAGGGTAGAGGCGACACCGCGCTCTTCCTCACCCACAACATTGATGACCGATGCGCTGATGGGGGAGAATGTCAGGCCGATGCCGACACCAACCAGCGCCATTTCAAGGGCAATGATGGCGTCGGCAATGTCCAGGGTCCAGGTGCGCCAAACCAGCACAAACCCGGTGACAGCCAGCAGCAGCCCGGCGATGGTGGTCGCGCGGTAGCCAATTCTTTCGGCCAGCCACCCCCCAGGGAGCGTTGCCAGCGCCATAGGCACGGTGAGCGCAGACAGCAGAATGCCTACCTGGAGCGCGGCGCTGCTGATGTCATCCAGCGATGTCTGGCGGATGTTGACCAGAATAGGGACAATTACCAGGCCGATAAACAGGCAGTATCCCACAAAGAGGTTCGTAACCAGCCCGGCAGAAAGGCCGCGATTGCGGAACATCTTCAGGTTGATCAGCGGCTCGCGCACGCGGCTTTCGACCCCCACAAACAGGACAAACAGGCCGAACGAACCCAGCAGCAGCGGCAGCGCATTCGGCGGCAGCGTAGAGAGTTCTTCCAGGTTACCGCTGGTGGGGATGTGGACACTCCCACCCAGACCGAGATTGAGGCAGATCAGAGAACCAGCGATGAGCTCAGCCCCGATGAAATCAAAACGCCCCTGGTGCCGTGTTTGCGGAATATGTCGCAGCGCATACAGCACCGCAATCAGCGCGATCATCATGAGGGGGACATTGATCCAGAACAGCCCCTGCCAGGGGAAGAACTGAACGAAGATCCCGCCGTAGAGATGGCCAAGCACCCAGCCCAACGTATCGACCGCGCCGATAAACCCCAGAGGGCGCGCGCGCAAGTGCGGCGGAAACAGGTCTGCGGCCAGCGCAAGGGTAACGGGTACGAGCGCGCCAGCCCCCAGCGCCTGAACCGCGCGGCCAAAAATGATGACCTGCAGGTTGACGTAGGCACGGTCTGGCCGTTCCCCAAAGCGCCGGTAGACGCTGTAAAGGAAATCGGTGGGGGCAAGGTGTGCCACCGCAACCAGCACCGACCCAAACACAAACACCAGCAGGCAGATCACATACACGCGGCGGCGGCCCACAAGATCGCTCAGCCGCCCCATCACGGTCATGCCTATGGCAACCGCCAGCAGGTAGGCGCTCACGATCCACGACGCATCATCCAGCCCGGTTTGCAGCGGCAGTTCCAGATCAATCACCAACTCTGGCAGAAAGGCCGAGACGACGGTCAGATCCAGCGCGCCGACGAACACCGGCAGGCTCATAAACAACAGGACGATCCAGGGATTCAGCCCCGGAGCGCTCTTCTTTTCGTACACATCCACAGAACGTGCGGCAGTCATATTATTCTTCCGGGGGGGTAAGTTCTGACGGTGCATCAATGTCGTAGACATCAATGGTCCACACCGTGTCTTCAGTTTCGGGCGCGGCGGCAGGCTGTGTGAGCATAAGGCGCACGGGATAGCCGGTCTCGCGGTGGATGTAGACATCAATCGGCAGTGTGCCGGTGGCCTGAATAAGCCCAACCACCAGCGCGGTGACATCCTGGCCGGCAGCCGTCCCGCGCAGATGATAAACCGGGGTGCCATCTTCCAGCGCCAGCGCACCCACATATTCCAGCGCCTGCAGCGCCGTTAAGGCGGCCTGGAACCCGCTGCCATCTGCGATGAGGGTGGCGGGATTGAAGCCGGGGGCGAATTCTCCAGACACCCATGCAGCACCTGGCAGCCGGAACCACTGTGCCGGGCCGCGCGCAAAGATATCGACCTCGATCGGCGCTTCACCCAGCAGCAGTTTGGCGGTGGCCTGAAGCATATCTGGCGCGACATACTGGGCATTGGCAAAACGGAAGGTCACGTTGCCGAACGCCAGCACAATCAGATAAGGCGGGCCGGCCTGTTCAACATACAGACGGAACGTGTCTGCCGCGCGAATATGGTCAGCCGCATCAGAAAGCAGGGTTAGCGGTTCCGGTGTTTCCTCCGGTTGGGCTGTATTGCAACCGGCCAGCAGCAGGGCCAACAGAGCTACAGAACTGAATAAACGCCGCACAAAGGCTCCCTTCAGGTTAACGTTCAGCCAAGGTTGGGGCTGCCCAATGACAGCTTACCCATAGACACAGTAGTTTCAACCATCGTAGTTGCTCAGCGATTGAATTCGGGGCGAAATCGCCCTCACCCTAAATCCCGGCCCCCAGCGGTAGCAAGGATAGGAACTTAATGACCTGTCCGGCGCTGGACCCACCACCTCTTGTCGCAGCGTAAGGGAGGGGGATAAGGGCTTCACGCTCAACACAGCACCGAGTACATGACCAAGCATCACAGGACGAACAGACTCGTGAGCCTGGAACCAGTACGTAACCAGAAATCGCAGAGTTTCGTGTCCCCCGCGCCCATAGCCGGGCCGCATTCACGGGTACAGCGCCAAAAGGCGAAGGCCAGGCAGGCGTGATCTGGTGCGTGCGCACACCGTCCATTCAAGGGACAGATGCTATCCTGGCTGCGGCTTGCAGCCTGCTGCTACGATACATGAAAACCCGGCGCGGTGCTTTCGTGCTCATCCATCGTACCCATCGTACCCATCTCATCCATCGTCCATCGTGCAGACGCACTAGACGTAATCCTGAGAATCCAGAATGATGGTCACCGGTCCATCATTGTGGATTTCGACCAGCATCATCGCGCCGAATACACCGCTCGCCACATGACCTACGCCTTCGGTTTTCAGGCAGGCTGCGTAATGCGCTACCAGGGGCGCTGCCTCGGCAGGCGCTGCCGCATCGGTGAAGCTGGGTCGCCTCCCCCGCCGCGTGTCGGCATACAGGGTGAACTGTGATATCACCAGAACACCGCCGCCGCAGTCCAGCAGCGAAAGATTCATCCTGTCTTCAGCATCCGGGAACACACGCAGATTGGCGGTCTTCTTCGCCAGCACTTCAGCAGCGGCGGGGGTATCCCCGTGCGTGACCCCCACCAGCGCCACGAATCCGTTTTCTACTGCCCCGGTAATGATGCCATCAACAGTTACACTGCCCTGGCGCACACGCTGTAAAATGACCCGCATCGCGTTTCCTGTTTCCTTCTCCCCAATAGTATCACAGCCCTGCCTGACCGTGAAGTTAATTCGGCTTAAGGGAGCCTGGTCAGGGCTGGTTATGGGGGCAGTCGCGGTTTGTGCGGCCACGCAAGTTCCGACTCCACCACCCGTCCAAACAGGGTATACTTGCTGAGACGTAAGGGGTGGAGTTTTTATGGATGCGTTAATCAATTTCGGCGTTATCGCCTTCGTCCTGTTCGTGGTGTATGCCGCGAACCTGGCACAGGCGGGACGGTGGTCACCTGCAGCGCTGCGAAGTCTCCTTCTGGTGTTTTCGGGCATGATCCTGCTGCTGGGCCCGTGTATCCTGTCCGCTGCGGTGCCGATGGCCATACCGGCAGCAGTTACGACAGCAGAAAGCGAACCTCTATCCACGCTGCCACCGATCAGCGGGGTAGCGGCGCTGGCTGGCCTCGGGGTTGTTCTGGTCGCCGGTGGTGTGAGCTTCGGAATGGTGATATCGCATCCGTTTCGGATCGCGCTGCGGCGCACACTGGGTGATGAAGCCGTGTTCAGCCCTTCGTCTCTGGTACACATCACTGCTGTGCCGCTCATGACAGCACTGGTGGCTTTTGTCCTGGTGAATTTCATCATCACAGGCGGCATAGCGGGGCAGGCCGCGCTTCTGGAAGAGACCAACATCTCGATTCTTGATCTTGTCTTTCAGCTTGTGGTGATGGTGGCCGCGGCACTGCTGGGGGTGGGAGTCATGATCCGGCGGGACTGGCCTGCCGTTCTGCGCCGCCTGAGCCTGCGCCGCCCAACGGTTGAGGATATGCGGGTGGGGGTGGCTACCGGCATAGGCATGTGGCTGATCGCCATCGTCTTCAGCGTGGTGTGGGCGCTGACGCTGCCGCAGCAGGTGGAAACCCAGACGCAGGCCAGCGAAGAATTCGCCAATGCGCTGAACACGCTGCCGCTGGCCTTTGCTGCATCTGGCTCGGCAGCGTTCGGTGAAGAGATCCTGATACGCGGGGCCATTCAGCCGGTGTTCGGGTTATGGCTGACGAGCGCGTTCTTTGTGATGCTGCATTCACAATATCTGCTGACTCCCATTATGGGGCTGCTGTTTGTGGTGTCGCTGGCATTTGGATGGGTGCGCAATCGGTACAGCACCACTGCTGCGATCATCGCACACTTTGTCTATAATTTTATCCCGTTGGTGCTGGCTGTCTTTGCTTCTGGGATGATGTCATGAACGTACTGAAAACCTTCACAATTCTGCTGCTGCTGGCGTTTTCGCAGGCGGTGTCGGCGCAGCAGGCGACCTTTCTGCCGCCGCCCACCGTCGCGCCGAGCTCCACCACAGCAGCGACAGCAGACGCGGTTACTGCGATCCCGCCCACGCGCCAACCCACCCCGGATATCGTGGTGCGGCGCGAAACAGAGTTTGTGTATCCAACGGCCATCCGCTTCTCCTTTGTGCTTAGCGAGTCGGCAGATGCGTTCGGCGCTGCAACGCTGCGATTGTCCCAGGAAGGCTGGCAGGGGGAGGAACGCATCCTCGATCTGGCTGAAAACGCCACGCGCACCGCGCCACAAACCGAGTTCAGCTATGTGTGGGATATTCCCACGACAGATGGCCCACGCCTCTTCCGTGAACTTGCGTATACGTGGCGCTTCATTCTCAATAACGGCGACGAGGCCGTGATCAGTGGTCAGTTAGACCTGCGCGACCCGCGCGCGGATTGGATGATCGAAGAAAGCCCGGCGGTTACTATCGCGTCTCCGGGTCCGGTGGCCCCGCGCGTGCTGGTCGCGCCGCTTACCCAGGTGGCGGCGTTGATGCAGGCGCAAACCGGACGCGACGTATCGCTTTCCGTCGTGCTGTATTCCGCACGGCTGCCGCTTGACCCTTGCTTTCCGCTGGAAGGCGCGCAGGTTGTGCCGTCGCTGACCGACGAAACCCTGTACCTGCCATGCAGTACCGAAACCGTGCGCGCGCTTTATGCGCAGAGTGGCTATGTGCCGATCGAGGTGCCGGTGCTGAACGATACATCGGCGCTGGAAGCCATCACCGCGGCGATGTTTGACCGTGCGTATGACAGCGATGCGATGCCAGCGTGGTTTCGTTATGGAATGGCGCTCTTCTATGCGCCAACGACCAAGCCCGGCGACCTGCAGACGGTGCAGGACGCCAGCCGTGCTGGCCGCCTGCTGACCAGCCTGGACGTGGTGCCTGAGGATACGGAAGTATTCCAGTTATGGCAGGCACAGTCTTATGGCCTGGTGCTGTATATGCTGGAGCAGATCGGACAGGATGCGCTCTTTGAGCTGGCCATCGCGGTTGAGGACGGCACCCCTGTGGAAACGGCCTACGAAGCACTGTCTGGAAGTTCGTTTCGCAGCCTGACACCGGGCTGGAGCGCCTGGATTTTCGGGCGTGCAGCCGAGGCCGCTTACGGGTATAATCCTTACCAGACTGTTGTAGCAGAATTCGCACAGGAACCGACGCGGACACGCATCCCACGCCTGCCATCCACCACACCCTCTCACACACCCACCGCGACACCCACGATCACGTACACGCCACTGCCGACAATTACGGGGATCAAGTCCCCCACGCTGACCAATACCTACACGCCATCGGCGACGTTTACGGCAACAGCTACACCGCGGCCTGCGGGCAGCCTGATCCTGACGGCCACGCCGATCCCAGTGCCAGACGAAACCAGCGGCGGTGACGTGAATGTGGGGGTGATGATCATCGCGGTGGGCCTGATGCTGATGCTGCTGCTGCTCGGTTCCTATGGGATTGAGGCCATGAGAAGACGATGATTAACCTTTATGAACTTTCGCAGGATCAACTGGCGGAACTGCTGGCAGCATGGGGCGAACCGGCGTTCCGTGCCAAACAGATTCGCACCTGGTTGTATGACAAAGGCGTCACCACTTTTGACGCCATGACCAACCTCCCTAAACCGCTGCGCGAGCGCTTGGAGGCAGAAACCACGATTGGCGTCCTGGCGTTGGTCACAGAGCGCACCAGCCGCGATGGCACCATTAAACGGCTGTACCGTCTGCCGGATGGCCAGCTCATCGAATCCGTACTGATGCCTTATGACGACGAGCGGCGCACGGCCTGCATCTCAACACAGGCAGGCTGCGCGATGGGCTGTGTGTTCTGCGCCACCGGCCAGATGGGTTTCGCGCGCCACCTCTCGCCCGCAGAAATCGTCGAACAGGCGGTGCGCTTCGCCGGAAACCTGCAGGGCGATGATGAACGCCTGAGCAATGTCGTGCTGATGGGCATGGGCGAACCGTTCCACAACTAC